>DATBUF010000611.1:0-15567 GCA_036516435.1 Pontibacter sp. | reverse complement strand
CATATTTTACACCATCGTAGCGGCCCAAGTTAGAGCTGGCTTCGGCAGTTGTCAGAATATAGTAAGTAGGCACCATGTAGTCCAGGTAAGGGAACTCTACAGCTTCTACTTCGTGGCCATCGGCCTTCAGCAGGTCCTTTACACCAAGTATCGCATCTTTTACTTCTGCATCCAGTCCTTCGCTTTCAAAGCAATCGTGGATGTAGCCGATCTTATACTTTTTATCAGCCTGCAGTAATGTGCTATAGTTTGGTACGGGCTGGTGACTGGCGGTGCTGTCAAACTCATCCGGCCCGGCCATTATCTCCAGCAGCAGGGCAGCATCTTCTACGTTTTTAGTAAATAGACCAATTTGGTCGAAGGAAGAGGCATAGGCAATAAGGCCATAGCGCGAAATGCGGGAGTAAGTAGGTTTTAGCCCAACCACACCACAGAAGGATGCAGGCTGGCGCACCGATCCCCCGGTATCTGAACCGATAGCGGCCAGGCACATATCCGCCTGCACCGACACGGCAGAGCCGCCGGATGAACCTCCCGGTACACGGGTAGGGTCGTCGGCATTGAGTACCGGCCCGAAAGAGGAGTTCTCGTTTGAGGCTCCCATCGCAAATTCATCACAGTTCTGGCGACCAATGATGATGGCATCCTCGGCAATCAGGCGCTCTAAGGCAGTAGCCGTGTAAAGCGATTTAAACCCGTTCAGAATCTGGCTGGAGGCCTGCAAACTATGGCCTTTGTAGGCGATCACGTCTTTCACGCCGATCACCATACCTGCCAGTCTGCCGGCTGTGCCATTCGCCAGTTTCTGGTCTACGGCTTCAGCCTGTGCAAGGGCTTCTTCTTCAAAAACTTCTAAAAAGGCATTCAGCGCAGCCTTCTCCTTTATATTGTGGAGGTAGTGCGCTACTAACTGCTTGCACGTAACCTGCCCGTTGGCAATGTCAGTGCGGATGTCGCGTAGGGAATTATATGGTCTCAAACTTTATCAGGTTTGTTATCGTCCTTTACCGAACGTTCCAGTTCGTGTTTGATTTCGTTGGTGGCGTCTTTAAACTCGCGGATACCACGGCCAAGGCCGCGGGCAATACCCGGAATTTTGTCAGCACCGAAAAGTAATAAGATGGCAGTCATGATGACCATCATCTCTCCTCCTCCCAGGTCACCCAGGAAAAGAAGCACTGTACCAAAGTACATACTCTATAAATAAAATTTTGAAAGTTACTTTGTTGTTGAGTCGTCCTTAACAGAGTTCTCAACTTCGCTTTTAATTTCTCTGGTAGCATCCTTAAACTCGCGGATACCTTTACCCAGACCACGTGCCAGCTCAGGGATTCTCTTGGCTCCGAAGAAAACGATGAAAACAACCAGAATCAGGATCAGTGATCCGGGTCCCATGTTCTGAATAAAGCCGAGTGTGTTGATGAAATTCATAATCTAGTGATTTTAAGATAAATTCTCACAAAATTAAGGCTTATATTTTAAAAAACTCACAACATCGCCGATTAGTTTATGGTGCCCGGGAAATTGCTGAAGTTGCACAGAAACCGATCCTGAAAAATATTTCTGGTGATTTGAGAAAAAAACTTAGTGCCGATTTAGCTGTTTATCTGCTGATTATGATTCAATTTTCCCAAACGTGTAAAAATTTTTCCTGATTTGGGAATCCTTATATTCAGGGTTTCGTATATTTGTATTGTTAATCAGGTAGTTATGTTTTATGTGTGTTTTGGCACTCTAATTGAATATAGAACATAACAGGAAAGCGACATACCGCTGATAGTAGGAAAGGAGAACAGCTCCATCCCCAGCAAAACACAAATTATTACTTCAACAGCAGCTTCAGATTTGCAGAAGTATAGTGTTTGTCGTACCTTAGTAAGGTATTTCTGGCAGGTCTTGGATTTATCCGGGGTCGGCTTAGATATATAAAATTAAGTTTGTTTTCATAGCTTGGAAAGGCACCCTGCGTTGTAGGGTGTTTTTTTATTTTAGGGCAATTCTGTTTCATTGTAAATAAAAAAAGGCCGCAACTATAAACTATAGTTGCGGCCTTTTTAGTGGTAGTTTAGGACTGTTACTTCGGACTGATCCAGGTTTGCGGGTTCAGGGTATCGTTATTCTTCCAGACCTGGAACTGCAGTTCTGTAGTGCCATCGCTGTCAGTGTACACGGTGCCAATAGTTTGCTTCAGTTTCACAGTCTGGCCTGTCTCCACACTTACCGATTTTAACTTGGCATATACTGTAAAGTACTCACCATGCTGGATCATGACAATGTTGTTCATGCCTGGCACGCTGGCCACTGTTACTACTTTCCCTTCAAAAATAGCACGTGCCGCTGCTCCCTGCGAAGTCTGAATATCTATTCCCTTGTTTTCTACTACCACACCTTTCAGTACGGGGTGGTTGTGCCTTCCGAACTTTTCTGAGATAAAGCCACGCTCTACCGGCCAGGCCAAACGCCCTTTATTACCCGCAAAAGACGAGGAAATTAAGGCTGTTTCGGGGGTGAGTGTTACTTTGTTGCTGCTGCCGCTTGGTTTATTGCCTGCTGCACGCGCAGCTCTGGCGGCACGTGCTATTTCTTCACGCACAATGTCCGCAATCAGGTTGTCCAGTTTTCTTACGGCTTGCTGGCGCTGGGCTACTTCCTGCTGCAGGTTTTGCTCTTGTTTGCTCAGGCGGCTGATAACACTATCCTGCTGCGTTTTCAGGGTTTGCAGGTTTTTGGTTTCGGTAAGCTGAATGGAGAGCAGGTTTTTCTTTTCACGCTTTTTTTGCTCCAGCACCTGCAACTGTCCGGTGAGGGCGGCCTGCACCTTGTTGATCTGTTCTACCTGCTTTTTACGGGCTTCGGAGTACTGCTGCAGGTATCGCAGGCGCATTACCAGTTGGTTAAACGAGTCGGAAGCAAACAAGAACATGAGCTTGTTATAGTTGCTGGCTGTTTTGGAAGCTGCATACACCATCTCGGCATACTCTTCTTTCAGTTTCTCCAGGTCAGATTGCAGGGCGCCCACTATGCCTTCGGTCTCCGTCACATCCGACTCGATGTAGTTTATCTCCTTCGAGATGTTGCTGATTACGCCATGCTGTACCGTAATCTTTTCTTTGATTGCATTTAACTGCCCAATACTAGCCTGCTTCTGCGCTTTGGTTTGCTGCAGAATGCGGTTTGCTTCTTTTATACGGGTGAGGTTTTCCTTCTTTTCCCGCTCAAGTTGTGCTTTTGATTTTTGCTTTTGCGCCTGAACGGCAGCGGGCAACACAACTATAAGCGCGAGAAGGACTAGTCGGTAAAGGGCCTTCATGTACTATGGATTCTACTGCTCTGAGTTTACAAATATGGCAAAACTATAGGCCAAGTACCAAGGGCACCGGCAATTTATTAAGTTATAGCCTCTTGTAACCGGCAGGAACAGCAAACGGGAAGGAAAGAACCTCGTTGGTGATGGTAACTTTGCTGTGGTTTAGTGTGAATACCGCTAACTGGCCGGCTTGCTGCACTTCGGCTGCCATCTGGTGGGCAAAAGCTACCTGGCCTACCTCCTGAAAGTTGTTATATTTTACCGTAATGGTGTTGTGGGTTTGCCTGTCAGTTACGTTCAGTTGCTGTAGTTTCTGGTTCTCGCGGGAGATAAAGAAATCGAAGAGCAGGCTGGTGCGCAGTTGCTGTATGTGCTGTGCCTGTGCGGCATCCATCACCTTCTCCTGCCCCTCTGCCTGGTAATTGCCTAACAAAATAGCCTGCAGCACATCATAGTTCATGTCTACTTTAAACTTGTTGCTCAGGTAACTATAGTCGGTTGCCAGTACCTCGCGGTGAATGCGGTTTACAAAAAGTACGGAGTCCTGCGTTACTTTAAGGCGGGCTGCCTCTATTCCCAGGCCCGGCTGCACCGACACCCAGATCACACTGTCCTTTTTAATGCGGAGGGTATAGCCGGAGGTGGTAGTTTCGCCATTGCCCTCAAGTTTCAGCTGGCCTTTGGCAGTAAGGTAATTAAAGTCGATGTTCTGAACGGATACACGGCCAACAGTTTCCGTCACAGTGGCAGCATCGGTGGGCACTACTTCTTTTTTACATCCGGCTAAAACCACCAGGGCCAGCAGACAACAGAGCAGGCTTTTATTCATACAGTTTTTTATCCTTTATCTTTTTATCGATGAACGCAGATGCTTCACCTTTCACTTTGGCGCGCTGCCACTGGGTCAGGGCTTCTTCCTTTTTCCCAAGCTTGAACAATACATCACCGTAGTGCTCCACTATAGTTGCGTCATCGGAAAGGGCTACGGCCTGCTCCAGGTATTTCAGCGCATTTTTATAGTCGCCTGATTTGTAGAGCACCCATGCATAAGTATCGAGGTAAGTGGGGTTGTTCGGGTATTTCTGGATCAGGCGCGAAGCCATTTCTCTGGCCTTGGCCATGTTCTCGTTCCGCAACGACAGGAAGTAACTATAGTTATTGAGTACGTGTTCGTTATCTGCATCCTGTGCCAGCACGGCCTCGTAAGCTTCATCAGATTTTTTATAGCTTTTCAGGGAGTTGTAGCCGTCGCCCAGCTGCATGTTGAACTGTGCTACCAGCTCCGGCTCAGCCGCTGACAGGCGCTTGCCATGTTCCAGCGCTTTCACGGCTTTGTCGTAGTTCTTCTCTATCAGGTGGCCTGTGCCATTGTAAAACCAGAAAACAGCCTGGTTCGGGAACAACTCCAGTGCCTGCTCCGAGTGCTTTACCAGTTCCGCCGATTCGTTCAGGTCTGCATCGAGCAGCACAATCTGCTGCCAGATCTTAAAGTGGGAATCATCCAGCTTTACCGCCTTCAGGTAATTGTCGCGGGCCTGTAGTTTCTTGCCAACTATAGTTTGCAGGTCGCCGGCCACCGCAAAGGCTTTTGCCTCCTCCGGATGACTCTGTATGGTCAGGTCTGCCAGTTCCAGCGATACGTCTTCAATTTCAGGGTTAGGCAGCTGGCGGATCAGGTCTACCAGGATGCGTACTTTGGTATCGATGTCGAGTTCAGGACTGGCGAAAGCCTGCTTAATTTCTTTTTCAGATTGCTCGCGGTTGCCTTTCTGGCGGTGCAGGTCCGAAAGCATCAGGTGGGCATACGGGTTGCCGGGCTCTAACCGGAGTGCTTTCTGCAGGGTGCTGATCGCCTTATCGGTTTGTTGATTGGCGTTGTATAGTTCAGCCTGCCCCAGGAAATACCTGATCTCGGATGGGTTGTTCGCCAACAATCTTTCACCTTCTTCTATGGCCTTGGTTACATTCTTCTGGCGCAGGTAAATCTGTTGCCTGTTCACGCTGAGCTCTTCCATCGGCCCGAACTTTTTCTCGATACGCTCATACGTTTTCAGCGCATCTGAATACTTGGCCTGCGACAGGTAAAGGTCTGCCAGCTGGAAAAGGTACTGGTCTGAATCAGGCACATTGCGCATCAGGTCGTTGTAAGCCTGTGCGGCCTCGGTAAATTGCTTCTGTTCTGTGTGGAGTTGTGCCAGCAGCAGGTAGTAGTAGCCGTTTTTGGGCTCTTTGGCGATAGCGGCCTGTGCAAAGGGTGTGGCTGAGCGTGGGTTTTTGAGTGCCAGGTAGGTTTCAGCCAGCTTATAGTTGATCGCCGCGTTATCCGGCGTTAGCGTATAGGCTTTCTGAAAAAGCTGGAGGGCCTGGTTAAAGTCCTCCAGCATAAAATATTTCACTCCATCCAGAAACAACGATTCGCTTATCTGCTCCTCCTGCTCGGTAGGCTGGGCCGGAACCTGTGCCTCAGTAGCAGCGGCTTGCTGTGCCTTGCCTTTTCTTTTGCCTGACTGGGCATGGGCAGTGCTGGTTGCCACCAGGGCAAAACAGCATGTAGCCAGCACGATGTTTCTGAACTGTATCATGTTAATCCTATTCTAAAAGCGTATTGTAGTCGCCAAGGCTCAGGTCCGACTGGCTTCTTTCGTAGGAAACAAAATTGCCTAACATAGAGTTTGTTATGTTTCCGTTTTTGATTGAAGTATTCTCCTGTACAATAGAGTTGCTTACAATAGAATTAGTTAAACTGCTGTTGTTGCCGATGGATGCATGCGGGCCTACGACAGAATTTTCTATTACTACGTTTTCTCCAATATATACCGGCGGAATAACCACAGCATTTACCAGTTTAGCCGAAGGGGCTACCAGGCCTTGCTCATCTTTTATATACTCTAAATAGCGCTGATTAGTATATACGGTTGCGTTTTTATTTCCGCAGTCGAGCCACTCTGAAATAACGGCCGGTACAAACGTAGTGCCTTTGTTTTTCATGTTCTCGAGGGCATTAGTCAGCTGGTACTCGCCTTTGTCCATGATGTTGTTATCCAGCAGGTACTGCAACTCGCTTCTCAGGTAGGCTCCATCGCGGAAGTAGTAAATGCCGATAATGGCCATATCGGAAACAAACTCCTGCGGTTTCTCCACAAAGTCTGTGATTTCGCCTTTCTCGTTCAGCTTTACAACTCCAAATGGACGCGGGTCTTCTACGCGCTGCACCCAGATCGTGCCATCTGCATTGGTATCCAGTTTAAAGTCAGCCTTAAACAGCGTATCAGCAAAGGCTACCACCACTTTTCCTTCCAGTGATTCTTTGGCACACATAATCGCGTGGGCCGTTCCCAAGGCTTCTTCCTGGTAAACTATAGTTCCTTTAGCGCCAATTTTGGTAGCAATCTCTCGTAGATCGTTCTCTACAGCCTCACCAAAATGGCCTATAATAAAAGCCACCTCCTCGATAGGTTCGTGGCAGACTTTGGCAATATCTTCTACCAGGCGCTGCACAATCGGCTTGCCTGCAATAGGTATAAGTGGTTTAGGGACAGTTAACGTGTGGGGGCGCATACGCTTGCCCATGCCGGCCATCGGTATAATTATCCTCATAGCTGTTTTATAGTTGAATTTATAGGTTATAGTTACTGCCACAGTTTTGCACCGCAGCTTTTGTTTCGTTATTAGTTGTTCGTTATTCGTTGATCGAACTCAGATTAAGTACAAAGTTGTATGCGATTAACGAATAACGATGATCGATCAACGACTTATTTTGTTCCCGTGCTTCCGTAACCTCCTGCACCGCGTTCGGTGTCGGTCAGGCTTTCTGCTTCCTGCCATGCCACCCGCGCGTAAGTAGCTACCACCATCTGGGCAATGCGCTCGCCGTTCTCCACCACAAAGTCCTGATCAGATAAATTAACCAGCAGCACTTTTATCTCACCCCGGTAGTCGGCATCTATCGTTCCCGGTGAGTTAACGATGGAAATACCATGTTTGTATGCCAATCCACTGCGCGGACGAATCTGCGCTTCGTGGCCTTCGGGCAGCTCTATGAACAGGCCCGTCGGGATAAGTGCGCGTTGTAATGGCTTTAGCGTAACAGGTGCCTCTAAGTTAGCTCGCAGGTCCATACCGGCTGAGTGTTCAGTCTGGTAATGTGGCAGCGCGTGCCCGGATTGGTTAATGACGTTAACCGATAGGTTCTTGTTTTGCATCTTTTAAAAGATTTATAGTTTAAGCAAACGGCGGCGCTCGAAAAACCAGACCATAGCTGCAAATGCAAGGCACAGGATCAGGTTAAAAGCATGGCGAATCCACCAGTTTTCAATATCAACAACTATAGTTGCCCAAACAAGGCCAACGGCAAGAAGTATGTAACCAGCTATAGTTTTAACAGGGTAGGGGATGGGGTAGTGTTTGTTGCCCAACAGGTAACTTACCAGCGCCATGCCGAAGTAGCAGACGAGGGTAGCTATAGCAGAGCCCATATAACCCAATACCGGTATCAACAGCAGGTTGCCAACTATAGTTATGGCTGCACCACCAAAGCTGATGTAGGTGCCATACTTTGTTTTATCAGTAAGCTTAAACCACACCGACAGGTTATAGTACACCCCCAGAAACAGGTTTGCCAGTAAAAGCACAGGCACCACCATCAGGCCTTCGCGGTATTCGGGTTTGCGGAGAAACAACATTCCAAAGTCGTCCCGGAAAACGGAGATGAACAGGAACATGGCCGCACACACAATAACGAACCACTTCATGATGACTGCAAATGTCTGAGGCGAGTTTTTATCCTGAGATTGCGAAAAGAAGAAAGGCTCTGCGGCATAACGGAATGCCTGAATGGCCAGCGTCATGAAAATGGAAAGCTTGTAGCAGGCACTGTAAATACCAACTGCTGCCTCGTTGCTGCGGCCCGGGTAAAAACCCTGTGGCAACCAGCCTTCCAGCAAAATACGGTCTATCAGCTCATTCACCATACCTGCCATGCCCATCAGCATAAGCGGGTAGGCGTATACCAGCATGGGCCGTAGTTGCGACAGGTTCAGATCATACCTGAAAATGCGGAGTTCTTTCCAGAGCATGGGGATAAGCAGCGCGTTGGCCACCAGGTTTATCAGGAAAATGTAGCCTATCCCGAACTCGGGGTTGTAAACAGCAGTTACGAACGGCCGCAGCCCCTGAAGAAAAGCCCCGTTGTAGATCTCCCGGCAAAACCAGAGAAAGAACAGGTTAGCAAGCACTGTAATGACAATGTTCGCCATTTTAATGGATGCGAACTTTACAGCTTTACCCTGTAAACGGAGCCAGGCAAACGGAATAGCAACTATAGCATCGATGGCCAGGATAACTGCCAGCCAGATAATATATTGCTGCTCCTGTGCCGTGTAGTTCTTATAGGCTGCAATGGGCCCCGACAACAGCAGGAGTATACCTGTAAGTACAACGCTGCTTGTAAGAATGGCACTGAGTACCTGGTTGTATAGTTTGTGCTTATCGGCCCCGGGCTTGGTGGCAAACCGGAAAAACGCCGTCTCCATACCATAAGTATACAGCACGTTAAAGAAGCCTACAAACGCGTACAGGTAAGACATTACACCGAACTCCGGAGGCAGAAATGCGTCGGTGTAGATGGGCACAAGCATATAGTTGAGCATGCGCCCAACTATACTACTTAAACCATAGGCAGCAGTCTGCCCGACCAATTTTTTGGCTATACTCATGTGGCTATCTCAGGTCGGGAGGTAGTGGAACTATAGACCTCTAAAGGCAGGTTTACGTTTTTCAAGGAAGGCGTTGGTACCTTCTACAAAGTCTTCGGAGGCGCAGCAGCGGGCAAAAGAGTTGGCCTCTGTCTGGTAGCCGTTCTCTTCTTTATCAAATACCGCATTTACACACTCAATTACCAACCCGATAGCCAGCGGCGCTTTGCTCATGATCTTCTGGAGAATGGCTGTGCAGGTCGGGATCAGTTCTTCCGGGGCAACTACGTGGTTCGCCAGTCCCAGTGCTTTTGCTTCTTCCGCCGAGATCATGTCGCCGGTCATCATCAGCTCCATGGCTTTGCCTTTGCCAATCAGCTGCGGCAGGCGCTGCGTACCGCCATAACCCGGTATCAAGCCTAAATTTACCTCCGGCTGACCAAACTTTGCGTTAGCAGAGGCCACACGCATATGGCAGGCCATGGCCAGTTCGCATCCTCCGCCCAGGGCAAAGCCATTAACTGCGGCAATTACAGGCTTGTTGCAATCTTCAATCATGCTGAAAACCTCCTGGCCGCGCTCGGCAAAGTTACGGGCGTTTACTTCGCTCAATTCCGCTATCTCCGAAATGTCTGCACCGGCTACAAATGCTTTCGCACCCGAACCTGTTATAATCACACCTTTTACCTCGGCATCATCATAAACTCGCTGCATGGCTGCCTTTATTTCGCGCACTGTATCAATGTTTAGTGCGTTCATTTTGTCAGCTCTGTTAATGGTTATAGTCAGGATGCCGTTCTCAAGTTGCACCAGCAGGTTCTCGTAGGTAGCCATAGTATATGTAAGCTTTTAAATACTTTCTTTTTCAGGACAAATATAGTTATTTCCTTTGATTATGTAGTGCTGTATACGGGAGCGGCGCCGGTTCTGTACGAGCGCTTTAGTGGCAGCATAACTGCTTGGGCACTGCCAGGTACAGGAATATTTCCTATATTTAAAGCTTCAAAAAACTTGAAAACACAATGGGGTTTTTAACAGAGTTTAAAAAGTTTGCTGTAAAAGGCAACGTGATAGACCTGGCAGTGGGGGTAGTAATTGGTGCTGCTTTTGGCGGTATTACCAAATCGCTTGTAGATGATATTATTATGCCACCGCTTGGGTTACTTATCAGCCAGGTGGATTTTAGTGCACTGAAGCTGGTGCTGAAAGAGGCAGTGGTAGAGAACGGTGCTGTAGTGGCCCCGGCTGTATCTATCAACTATGGCATGTTTCTGCAGTCTGTAGTTAACTTCCTGATTATTGCCTTTGCTATTTTTGTGCTGGTGCGTACCATAAACCGCCTCCGCGAAAAAGAAGCTGCAAAACCGGCACCTCCTGTAAACAAAGAGGAACTACTGCTTACCGAGATTCGCGACATCCTGAAAGACAACTCCACAGGCAAACGCCATAATTCTATCTGATCACCCGCTGTACCTACTTTACTTAAATGCGCTTCCCTTTTTTAATTTTCTTCTTCGCCTCTTTTACGCTTGTATTTTCCAACTATAGCACTGCCACTGCGCAGCAGGCCGTTACCCCGGATTCTGTAACTATAGCACCGCCAGCCTGGGATTTTAGTGGATCAGGTACGATTAACTTTAGCCAGGTTAGCCTGAGTAACTGGGCCGCCGGCGGGCAGAGTTCTTTGTCGGCATTAGGTATGGCAAGTTTGCAGGCGAACTATAAGAAAGGAAAAAACACTTGGAACAACGTACTCGGGCTGACTTATGGAACTATAAAACTACAAGACCAGCGGGTGCGCAAAAGCGAGGACAAACTGGAAGCAAACATTAAGTACGGGCGGCAGGCCTCTTCCGACTGGTTTTATACAGCCCAGGTTAATTTTAAAAGCCAGTTAGCACCCACTTACAACTTATCGCGCGATACGCTGCTTTCCAACTTCCTTTCACCGGCCTTTGTGCTCACCTCGCTGGGGATGGACTATAAGCCTAATGAGAAGTTATCGGTGTTTATATCGCCGGTTACCGGCAAGTTCACGATTGTGGAAGATCAGCGACTGGCCGACCTGGGCGCCTTTGGCGTAGAGGCTGCTGTTAAAGATGCCTCAGGAGACCCGATTGCTGGTACTGGCAAGAACCTGCGCCGCGAGTTTGGTGGTTTTGTGAACGTACGCTACAAAAGCGAAGTGCTGAAGAATGTAGTGTTGCAATCAAAGCTGGACCTTTTTTCGAACTACATGCGCAAAGCCAAGAATGTAGACGTGAACTGGGAAAACGTAGTTGATCTGAAAGTAAACAGCTTTTTGTCGGCCAGCGTGTTTGTGCACATGATTTATGATGATGATATACTTATAAATGTGGGCCGCAGCAAGGATGGTACTTCTGATATTCGCGGGCCCCGCCTGCAGGTAAAGCAAAGTATAGGCATCGGGCTTTCTTATAAATTTGATTAAGCGAACTTTTATTACTTTCTTCAGTGTTTCAGTGCCGATGTTATACATATTTTGGCGGTGGCGCCGTTATACTTCCAACACAAACAACCTGTTAGCATGAAAAAGTTACTGCTTACATTCTCCTGCCTCGGCCTTTTGTTGCTTGTGACGGAGGCAAGCGCGCAAACTGCGCCAAATACTACCGGATCAAGTTCTAAAGACGAATACTGGGGCACTTCTAAAACTAATACCAAAGGTGCATCGGCTGATGAGGTTGGACAGCGTTCTTCCGGATTAGATAAACGCTTTAATGCTTATGAAAAGAAAGGTGGCAAACGCTCTACCTTTGATAAGAAGCGCATCAAGCACAGCAAGAAGATGAAGGCCATTCTTAAGCAGGAAAAAGAGATGCACAAGAAGCACCGCCGCGACAAGCGCATGCTCGCCCGCAACAGACGATAGGCGTTATTGCTATAGTTTCTAAAAGCGAAGGCCCCTGGTTTCCCGGGGGCCTTCGCTTTTTATAGTTCAGTGCTGCTATACTTATAGTGTACGCTTCACTTCTTTCTCAACATAAGCTTCCAGTATATCACCTACCTGTATGTCGTTGTAGTTTCTCAGGCTGATACCGCACTCATAACCCTGTCTTACTTCCGACACATCGTCTTTGAAGCGTTTCAGAGCCAGAATGTCACCATCATGCACTACAATGCCATCACGTACCAGGCGTACCTTGGCATTTCGTTGGATAGTGCCATCTGTAACCATACAGCCCGCAATCGTACCCACTTTTGTAATTCTGAATACATCGCGTACTTCGGCGTTACCGGTAATTTCCTCTTTCAGGGTAGGAGCAAGCATGCCTTCCATCGCGTCTTTTACCTCGTTAATGGCATCATAGATAATCGAGTACAGGCGTACGTCGATCTGCTCCTGTTCTGCCAGTCTGCGTGCGTTGGCAGACGGACGAACCTGGAAACCAATGATAATCGCGTCAGAGGCTGAAGCCAGCAACACATCGGATTCGGAAATAGCACCTACACCTTTGTTGATAATGCTGATCTGTACTTCTGGTGTTGATAGTTTCAGTAAGGAGTCAGCAAGTGCCTCTACCGAGCCGTCCACGTCACCTTTCACGATCACATTCAGCTCCTTGAAGGTACCAATAGCCAGTCGGCGACCGATCTCATCCAGGGTGATGTGCTTACGGGTACGTAAACTCTGCTCACGCTGTACCTGTGCTCTGCTCGATGCAATTTCACGGGCTTCACGCTCCGACTCCATCACTACGAACTTATCACCGGCCTGAGGTGCGCCATCCAGACCCAGCAACTGCACAGGAGTAGAAGGGCCAGCCTCTTTCATTTTACGGCCACGGTGGTCAGTCATGGCTTTTACTCTACCGTAATGCGAGCCTGCCAGCACGATATCGCCTACGCGCAGTGTACCGGTTTGTACCAGTACAGTAGCCACATAGCCACGGCCTTTATCCAGAGCAGCCTCTATCACAGTACCTACGGCATTTCTGTCTGGGTTAGCTTTCAGTTCAAGCAACTCTGCTTCCAGCAATACTTTCTCCAGCAGGTCGTTAATACCCTGTCCGGTTTTGGCAGATACTTCCTGAGACTGGTACTTACCACCCCATTCTTCTACCAGAATATTCATCTGGGCCAGTTCCTCACGAACCTTATCCGTGTTGGCTGTTGGTTTATCTACTTTGTTTAAGGCAATAATAATCGGAGCTCCGGCTGCCTGTGCGTGGTTGATCGCTTCTTTTGTCTGTGGCATCACCGAGTCATCGGCTGCTACCACAATAATAACCACGTCCGTTACTTTAGCACCACGGGCACGCATGGCGGTAAACGCCTCGTGACCAGGTGTATCCAGGAACGTAACGGCACGGCCGCTTTCGGTTTTAACCTTGTAGGCACCAATGTGCTGGGTAATACCACCGGCCTCGCCAGATGTAACGTTCGCATCGCGGATGTAGTCGAGCAGGGAGGTTTTACCGTGGTCAACGTGGCCCATGATCGTAACGATCGGAGCACGTTCTTCCAGGTCTTCTGCAGCATCTTCTTCCTGTTGCTCCAGTGCCTGCTCGTCTTCAGTTGTAATAAACTCTATATTATAGCCAAACTCATCAGCTACAATCGTGATCGCCTCAGCATCCAGTCGCTGGTTTATCGAAACGAACATACCCAGCTGCATACACACCTTGATAACGTCGTTCACGCTTATATCCATTAAAGATGCCAGGTCGTTGGCCGATACGAATTCGGTTACCCGCAGCGTCTTGGACTCTGCAGCTTCCATCATGCGGCGCTCTTCTGTTGCATCTGCAATAGCCGAACGTTTTTCACGACGATACTTGGCCCGGTTACCACCAGGACCTCTGCCGCCACTTAGTTTGGCAAGTGTGGCTTTAATTTGCTCCTGAATTTCTTTGTCAGTTACCTCTGCTTTTTCAGGACGTGGAGTAAATGTACCTCGCTGCTGGTTTTTGCCTCCGCCCGGGCGCTGGCCCTGCGGCGCACCTCCATGCGGACGCCCGCCACCACCTTGTGGAGCTCCGGGACGCGGACCTTGGCCACCGCCCCCTTGCTGCTGAGCAGGCTGCTGGCCTCCTTCAGTAGGTACAATAATGCGCTTGCGCTTTTTCTTCTTGCCATTCTTCCTGTCGTCTGAGGAAGCTACCGGCTTTGTTCCTTTTCTGCGTGAGCTGTCTGGTAATTCGATCTTGCCCAGTACAGTAAGGCCCTTTAGCTGGTCGGCTTTTGCTGTAATTGTTTCTATTGCTTCTGAATCTTGTTCTGAAGGGGTAGCTGGTGCTGCCGGTGCTGCTACAGGAGCCACTGGCGCTGCAGGTTTTGCCGGTGTAGCTTCAGCTTTAGGAGCAGCAGCAGGTTTTTCAGCAACTGGAGCTGCCGGTTGCGCAGGCGCAGGCGTTGCTGGTTTCTCTGCTGGTGCAGGTGTTTCTGCCGGTTTCGCCGGTGCTTCCTGCACTGGTGCAGGTGCCGGAGTAGGGGCTGGCGCCGGGGTAACAGGTGCTTCAGCTACCGGTGAAGGTTGTTCCGGTGCTGGAGCAGGTGCCGGTGCGGGCTTTGGTGCCTGCTTCGGAATCGGGTTACCCTTAGCATCTAGATCTATCTTACCCAGTACTTTTATGCCTGGCAATTTAGGTTCTGGTGCCGGGGTAGGAGCTGGTGCAGGTGCTTCCGGAGCTTTAGGCTCGGTTGCTTCTGCTTTTGGCTGGTGCACAGTCTTGATAAAGATCTCCTGCTCTGGCTCAGCAGTTTTCTTTACCTCGTGGTGATGCACCTCCGATTCTACTACCTGGTTGGTTTGCGGCTTTTTGCCAATGTTAAGTTCTTCAGCCTCTATTTTGTCCTGCATAGAGGATGCGAATTCTTTAGCCAGCATACCGAACTGTTCTGCCGTGATTTTGGTAGTGGGTTTGTTTTCCACGTCAAAACCTTTAGCAGAAAGGTAGTCCACAATGGTAGATGTACCAATGTTCAACGTAGTCGCAACCTGTTTAAGCCTCCTTGTTTGTTCTTCTGCCATGTTGTTCTAATATGCTGTCTTTTTGTATTGATATTATAAATTAGCTGTCCTAACTATAAACTATAGTTAGCGACTCATTTCCAATTTCTTTCAAAATTATAGGAATGAGACACAATGCACAACTATTGATTGTCTTCTTCTTCCAACTCTTCGCGCAGGATAGCCAGCACGTCGTCGATGGTTTCTTCTTCCAGCTCAGTGCGGCGCAGCAGATCTTCTTTGCTCACTGCCAGTACACTCTTGGCTGTGTCCAGACCGATGCGGCGTAATTCTGCAATTACCCAGTCTTCGATCTCGTCTGTAAATTCTTCCAGGCTGATGTCTTCTTCGTATACTTCCGATTCTCTGAACACATCAATTTCCATGTCTACCAGGCGGCTGGCAAGCTTAATGTTCTGGCCACCTTTACCAATCGCAAGCGATACCTGGTCTGGCTTCAGGAACACCGATACGCGGCTGTTCTCCTGATCTATCTTCATGCTGGTGATCTTAGCCGGGCTAAGCGCACGCTGAATGTAGAGTTCCAGGTTGTCGGTATAGTTAATTACGTCAATGTTCTCGTTCTCGAGCTC
>DATBUF010000610.1:0-3970 GCA_036516435.1 Pontibacter sp. | reverse complement strand
CGGCGCTTACGAACAGGATGCGCTGCAACTACTGAACAAGCTGTTTCAGGAGCACGATGTTGTTATCCTTACCGGCGGCTCGGGGCTGTATGTGCGGGCACTGTGCGAGGGGATGGATGAGATGCCTGAAACCGATCCTGCTGTTCGGGAGAAACTGACGGAGATATACCGGGAGCATGGGTTAGAGCCGTTACTGGAACAGCTACAGCAGCTCGATCCCGTGTACTTCGACCTGGTAGATAAGGCCAATCCACAACGGATTATCAGGGCATTAGAGGTTTGTATTTCCAGCGGACAGCCGTATTCCGCATACCGCAAGAGCGAGCGCCCGGAGCGTCCGTTCAACATCATTAAAATTGCGCTTACCCGCGAGCGCGCCGAACTATATAGCCGCATAGACCAGCGGATGGACCTGATGCTGCAGCAAGGCCTGCTGGAGGAGGCTAGGGTCTTGTACCCGTACCGGCACCACAACGCACTGCAGACAGTAGGCTACAAAGAGATATTCGACTACCTGGACGGTAAATACGACTGGGAAGAAGCCGTTCGGCTGCTGAAACGTAACAGCCGCCGTTATGCCAAGCGCCAGCTTACCTGGTTTACCCGGCACCCCGACGAGTATGCCTGGTTTCATCCGCAGCAGTGGAACGAAATCATTGCTTACATCAGGGGCAGCATAGAGGATAAAAGCCGGGAAAGTAGCAATTAAAGTGACTCAACTATTTCAGGTTAAAAGCTAGTTATACCTATAGTTGGCAACTATAAGCTTACTGCCAGAACGCTGAACTATAAGCCTGCGAGTCAGCCTTAAACTATAGCAACAGGCACTCATGCGCTCAATGGCAACTATAGTTGCCTGCTGCTATAGTTCAGGGACTCAGTTTCTATACCGAAAGTATATCGATCATGCGGCTCAGGTTGGGGTTAATGGCCTTATCCTTGGTGATGGTGTCGATGAAAGGGGTGTAAGTAACCTGGGAATTTACGATACCGGCCATCTCGCAGGCCTTGCCTTGCAGCAAACCTTCCACGCAGGCTATACCCAACTGGCTGGCCAGCATTCTGTCGGCAGCTGTGGGAGCACCGCCGCGCTGCACGTGGCCCAGAATCGTAACGCGGGCATCCATCTGCGGAATCTGCTGCTGTACTTTGGATGCTATCTCTACGGCGCTGCCTTCTTCATCGCCCTCGGCAATTACCACTATAAAAGAGGTTTTAGAACGACTCCAGCCTGTACGCAGGGTTTCTACCACATGCTCAATCGAGGTTCTTGTTTCGGGAATCATGACTATCTCGGCGCCGCCGCCCACTGCACAGGGTATGGCAATGTAACCCGAGTCGCGCCCCATCACTTCTACAAAAAACACACGTTCGTGGCTGTCTGCCGTGTCGCGGATCTTGTCGATGGCGCTAATGGCCGTGTTTACGGCGGTGTCGTAGCCAATCGTATAATCGGTGCCGTAGAGGTCGTTGTCTATAGTTCCCGGCGCACCTATAGTTGGTATTCCGAACTCTTCATAAAACAGGTTGGCACCAGTAAAAGTACCGTCGCCGCCAATCGCTATCAGCCCGTCGATGCCGTGCTGCTTCAGGTTCTCGTATGCTTTCTGGCGGCCTTCTTTGGTCGCGAACTCTTTGCTTCTTGCTGATTTGAGGATGGTGCCGCCCCGCTGTATGATGTTGCTGACACTGGAAGATTCCATTTTAAAGATTTCACCTTTGATCATGCCGTTATAACCACGCCTGATGCCGTAAATTTCCAGGCCATTGTAAATTGCTGATCGTACGACTGCGCGCACACAGGCATTCATGCCAGGTGCATCACCTCCGGATGTGAAAACTGCTATTTTGTTCATGTAGCTGTTACGTGTTGAGTGTTTTGAGATTGCCGCTTCCGGGCAACTATAGCTTATACCCGATTTATGCCTGCAGGTAGCACCAAAGCCCGGTATTTAAAAAAAAATATAAAACAATATCTCTTAAATATAGAAAACCGTATGCACTAGCGATGTGCATTACTGCAAGTAACCCCGGCGCAGCTCCTGCTGCATAACACAAGGCAAAGCGGCAAGTGTATCTTTTGTACAGAGCTAAGTAAGATATTTAAATAAAGTAAGGCAACCTATGTTTAGTTTTTTTGAAAGCGAAGAAACAAAAAAGTTAAAAAGCCATCTCACAAATCTGGGCGCTCTGGCAAAGATAGACGGGCACCTGGACCCGGCAGAAATTGACTTTATAGTGGCTATAGGCACCAGGCACGGCATGCGGGCCAGCCAGGTGAAAGACCTGCTTTCAGGATCGGCAAAGGTTACTCCGCAGTTACCGAGCAACGATTCTGAGCGCTTCGACCAGATTTATGACTTGGTGGAAATGATGCTGGCCGATGGCATTGTGGACGAAAATGAGATGGATTTCTGCATGCACATGGCTGCCCGGCTCGGCTTTAAGAAATCGGTAGTAGGTGTACTGGTACGTAAAATTACGACTGGTGTAAAAGATGGTCTCACCCGCGACCTAATAAAACAGGATGCACAGGATTTCCTGAACTATTAACCTGCCTGTATGATGCGAAAATTAGCAGAGGGGAACCGCTTAATCCTCATAATTTACGGTTGTTTATTGGTTTGCCTGGCCTCGTATTTTGTATTCCGGGATGTGCAGCTGGCGCACGAACTGCACCACAAGCTGCCACTGGTTTTCCTCATCCGGTTCAGCTTGTTCTGGCTTGTGAGTTTATTAATTGCTGTTACGTTATTCCTGGTGCAGCTCAGTTACCACCACCTGGTGCTGAAAGAGCCGGATAAGGTGCTTGCCCGGCGAGCCGGTTACCTGGCCATCGGCATGGGGATGGCCGGCACTGCGGGTATGGGGTTAGTGCTCTACCTGTTTCAGCGTTATCCGGCTTATTTTTACTTCTGATCTTTTCAGCAATTAAATCTTGCCTGCTATAGTTTGTGGCAGGCGTATTCTTTACGGTAGCGGTGGGGCAGGGGTGTCTTTGTCTGTTCTCACGGCATCTTTTCGGGTGTTGGCTATAGAGTCCAGGGCCTCGGTACGGGTGCCGGTTTCCACTTGCTGCCTGGTTACTTCCTTGTTTTTGGGTCCGCAGCTGCAGGTTATCAATAAAACTATAGTTGCTGTGTGTATTGTCTTCATAGTCTGTGCGTTTGTAGAACTATAGTACACGTACTGCAAAGGAAGGGCTGCCGTTACATAGGCCAGAATACGGGTACCAGCAGCAGTATCACTGCCACCAGCAACAGCGTAAGCGGAGAGCCTATCCTAATAAAATCCCAGAAGCGGTACTTGCCCGGACTATAAACCAAAATACAGGCAGGCTCGAATGGTGTAACCAGCGATACGGAGGCAGCCAGCATAATGGCAATGGCAAACGAGCGTGGATCGGCCTGCATTTCGACGGCGGCACGCAATGCTACAGGCACCACCACCAGCGCAGCCGCTGCGTTAGACATAGGCTGTGTCAGGATTACGGTCAGGATCACGAAGCCCGCTAGTACCGCCATTTTACCCATTGGCCCCATGATGTCTACAATGCTCTTGGCCAGGAAGTCTGCTGCTCCTGAGTTTTCCATAGCTGTACCAAAGGCTGTCATGCCACCTATCAGGATGAGCAGCCGCCAGTCTATGGCACTATAGGCACGCTCCGAACTGATGCACCGGAACACAATGCAGGCAAGTGCCGCCATCAGGAAAGCGATAGATAACGGCAGAATTTTAGTGGAGCCCAGCAAAATGGCCATGATGAACGACACCATCACCAGCGTGCCCTTCCGCTTCCGGAAGAGTACCGGCTCAAACTCATCAAGCAGCGCGACATTGCTCGAGGAACGTAGTTGGTTCAGGCGTTCGGCTGCCCCTTGTACCAGCAGCACATCTCCCAGTTGCAGGTCTATGCTTCCGATTTTGGTGCGCAGGGTCTCGCCATGGCGCGAAATAGCAATCACCACCA
>DATBUF010000609.1:0-2584 GCA_036516435.1 Pontibacter sp. | reverse complement strand
AGGTTGTGTGATAATATTATTTCTATTTGAAATAGAAACTTTTTAAAGTATATAAAGTATAAGTAATATATAATGAAAGAATAATATTAAATAAGTTTTTTTGTTCTCTTGCCACATCTGAAAGCATTTCTTCCCAGGTTTATACTTCTACTACTGACTATGCTGGCAGTCACTGCCGCTTCTGCACAGTCCGGAAAGGCTCCTGCGCAAAAACAGGCAAGGCCCGATACCATTACCTACGAGCAGAAGAACCAGCCACTGGAGCGTTTTGTGCGGTCTTCGGAACTGGAAGTGGACGGGCTTATAGTTGATGAGACCATCACGAAAATAGGACGCGATTTCTATGACATTTTTCACCGCCAGTGGGAGGCACCTGCCGATGTGCACAACTTTACGATCCTTATACAGGAGAAACCTACAAAGGGTAATGGGGCCTATGTGGTGGTAAGCGTAAACGATGACCCCATATTTGAATACACCTTACAGCCACGCTATGATGTAATAGAAGAGGTGGCAAACTATACCGTAGCCATGGTGTACGAATACCTGGTAAATGACCAGTTGAACAAGCAGTTAGAGGCAGAGGGGAAGAAGGAACGCGAGGTTTTCTAGCATCGAGAATAAACTATAAACTATACTCACCCTATGAAAAAGTTTTATTATGCTTTCTTTCTGTTAGTGCTGGCCTATGCGGCAGGTATAAAACCGGCATCGGCACAGGACCTTATTTACCAGGCCCGTAACCCGGCTTTTGGTGGCGATACCTTTAACTACCAGTGGCTGCAAAGTTCTGCCCAGTCGCAGGATAAGCTCAAGGATCCGACTGCTGCAACTGGTGGCTTGCTGAATCGTAACCCGCTGCAGGATTTCAAAGATAATCTGAACCGCCAGATACTCAGCCAGCTTTCGCGCCAGTTTGTAGTATCGCAATTCGGCGAGGACGGCCTGCAGCCTGGCAGCTACACCATCGGGGATTATCAAATAGAGGTAACAGAAGGCGGTAGTGGGATAAACATCCAGATAACTGACAGCATGACAGGCGACCGTACGACAGTAACTGTACCTTATTATTAACAGGTAACTTCTTGTCCATCTGAGCTGTACTCTGCCTTTACGCTGTTTCAACCACACGCCTAACCCACCCTTATTTATGCTGAAATTTCTATCAAGAGGCTACAATGCCTTGTGGCTGCTCTGTTTGCCCGCAGTGCTGTCTGCCTGTTCGCCTTATTTTAACCAGCCGCTGCAAACCTCGCGGGCAACTATAGGTGTAGCCGCACCTGGCAACGAGGACCTAGTAAACCTGCCGGCGCCGCAACAGAAAATAGTAGCTGCCGTGTACAAGTTCCGTGACCAGACCGGGCAATATAAGCCGTCCGCAAATGGGGGCAACTGGTCTACAGCGGTTACACAGGGCACCACTACTATCCTGCTCAAATCTTTGGAAGAGTCGGGTTGGTTCTCTCCGATTGAGCGCGAGAATTTGGGCAACCTGCTTAACGAGCGTAAGATCATTCGCTCTACAAGAGCTGAGGCGGAAGCCATGACAGGCAAAAAAGAACCGAACCTACCGGGATTGCTCTTCGCCGGCATTATTTTGGAAGGCGGCATTATTTCCTATGACGCCAACGTAATTACGGGCGGAGCCGGCTTGCGTTATTTCAGTGCGGGTGGCTCGGGGCAGTATCGCGAAGATAAGGTTACTGTTTACCTCAGAGCCATCTCCACCAGTACCGGCGAAATCCTGAAAACAGTTTACACCTCCAAGACAATACTATCGCAGTCTGTAGATTTTGGGGTATTCCGTTATGTAAAGTTCAAGCGCCTGCTTGAGGCTGAAACTGGTTTTACCTATAATGAGCCCTCTGAAATGGCCGTGAAAGAGGCTATAGATAAAGCAGTGCAGAGCCTGATTATAGAAGGCATACGCGAAGGTTATTGGAAGCTGAAAGATGCGAAGGATCTGGAATCGCCGGCTATACAGGAGTACTTTAAGGAGAAAGAGGAAGTGCAGCATGCCAACGTGCATGGCCAGGTTATGGCAAACCGCCGCGGCCTGTTCGGGGCGAGTGTAGCAGGTGGCGCTATGTACTATAAAGGCGACTACAGCAACTCTGACCTGAAACCCATGGGGGAAGCAGGCATACGCCTGAGCACGCGGGGCAACATTGCCTTTGATCTGCGCCTGGGACGTGGCGAACTCGCGGCTACTCGCAATTTCGGCGTTACGATTAACTATGCAGAGGCAAACCTGAATTACTTCTTGTTTCCAAAACTCAGGTATACACCTTATGTGCATATTGGTGCCGGTGCACTTACAACTGGCCGTAAACTAAGGGACTTCTTCGATAGCTCTCCTGCCGATGCTGTTACCCCCTTTGTGAAAGCTGGTGTTGGTATGGAGTACCTGCTTACACCACGCCTTGCGCTGGACCTTAACGCATCAAGTTCTTACCTGCTGAATGACCGGATCGATTCGATAGAAAGAGGCCGCTTCAACGACTACTTCTGGACCGGAAAAATAGGTCTTAACTTTTACTTTAACCTCTATAAGTAACCCCACTAACCCTTTACTATAAACCCC
>DATBUF010000608.1:0-1781 GCA_036516435.1 Pontibacter sp. | reverse complement strand
ACTTCCTCATACTTCTTCCCCCATATCTCGCAAACGCCGGGGTTCGCAAGATCAACAACGTAGTCGGGGCCGCGCAGAATGGTGATGCCTACAGGTGCCTGTTGAAATATCTCGTTCAGGTAAGCCTGGCGCCGCTCGGTTTCGTACCGTGCATTTACACTGGCAAACGAAATGGCAAGCTGGCGCACCAGCAGTAAGTGGAAATCCTGGTAGTTGGTGTCATAGCTGAGTTTCGGGCTGATGCCTGCCGCAATAAAGCCTGCCGCAAAGCCCTGGCTGTTTAAGGCGATAGGCAGTAAGGCTACCTGCATCTGCTGCAGTTCCTCGTCCAGCTTTCCGTGTTCGGTGATCAGGTCTTTGTACTTCACCAGCACCGGTTGCCTTGTTTCCATTACCTTCCTGAAAGGATTGCCTTCCTCTTTCTCCTCAAACCGGATCATATCCGGCAGTGCTTCCGATAACAATATCCCTGATTTGCCCAGCAGGTGTGCCGCGCTCTTAGAGTCATCGAGCAGGTAAATGCTGCAAAGGGGTATGTCGCTGCTGTTTTCACTCATGACGGCGCAAGCGTGCCTGCAGGCCTCCTCCAGCGTGTGCACCTGTGTTAAGGCCTCGGTTACATCTTTCAGGGTTTTAAGGCGGCGCTGGTTTATCACAGTGGCTGATACCTCTTTGCAGGCGCAGAACACACCCGCTACACTGCCATCATCCCCAAAGGCCGGGCTGTAAGAAAATGTCCAGTACGTTTCCTCTATAAAGCCTTTCCGGTCGAGGTAAATCGGCATGTCCTCGGCATAAAACTGGCTGCCGTTTTTGTAGATATCATGAGCTATAGCACCAATCTGGTTCCATATTTCTGCCCACATGTGCTCGGCTTTTGCTCCGAGTGCCCGTGGGTGCTTGTTACCCAGAGCAGGCAGGTAAGCATCGTTATGGAACATGTAAAAGGAATCCGACCACCATAAAAACATGGGAAACCCGGAGTGGAGCAGCATACGCACTGCTGTTTTGAGACTTTGCGGCCACCCATCCGGGGTGCCAAGCGGGTGCCCGGCCCAGTTGTAGGCACGGATCAGCTCTCCCATTTCGCCTCCGCCCTCAAAAAATGCAGGTGGGGTATCCGGGCTATAGTTGGAATTTTGTGGCAAAGGCATTAAAAAAACCTCAGGTTTTGCTACTCGGTTTAGAATCTGGTCTGAAGATAGTAGTAAAAACAGACTTACTCATAACGAAAATTTAAACTTTAAGTTAACGCTGACTACCTTCTAATTTGCAACCTGCCTGCCTGTAAGTTTAAAACTGCCCGTAACCTGCATACAGCCTGTATTATACACCACCTGTTTTCCTGAAAAGGATTGGGCACTGGCAGAAAACAGCCAGTGCCCGCCACCCTATCTATAGCTTTCGTGCTGTTTATACCTGGCCTGCCTCCTGCTTATAGTTTGCACCAATGCGTGGCAGCCCCAGTACTTCGCTTGTCCAGCTCCTGACCTCCTGCAGCAGTTCTGCATCAGTAGCCAGCGAGCGCCCAAACGAGGGGATCATCTGCTGCAGCTTATCTCTCCACGCTGGTTGCTGCATTTGCTGCGGGAAACAGCGTTGTAAAAGCTGCAGCATAATAGATACAGCCGTGGAAGCACCCGGCGAGGCACCCAGCAGTGCGGCAAGCGAGCCATCGGCAGCGCTCACCATTTCGGTACCAAACTCCAGTACTCCGCCGCCTGCAGGGCCTTTCTTGATAACCTGTACCCGCTGACCTGCCACTTCCAATTTCCAGTCTT
>DATBUF010000607.1:0-3168 GCA_036516435.1 Pontibacter sp. | reverse complement strand
ATTTCCGGTTTACGGTGCAATTTCTGAGCAGCTATACTACTCTTCTACAGTATTTCTAAGCCTTGCTTGCAAATACCAGTCCAATTTACTGGCCTGTAAAGAGATAGCGTTTAACGTTGTACTTAGAAGCTCAGCATATGGATAACTGCTGCAGCTGCCTCCACTCCTTTGTTACCATGTTTGCCGCCTGCTCTTTCCAGCGCCTGCTCCAGGTTGTTGGTTGTTACCAGGCCAAATGCAACCGGCTTGTTATACTTCAGGGATACATTGGTAAGGCCATTGGCCACCGCGTGGTTAATGTAGTCGTCGTGTTTGGTATCGCCTTTAATCACCACACCAATACAGATCACGGCATCTATTTCTTCGTGCTGTGCCAGGAACTGTGCCCCCAGGGTAAGTTCAAAACTGCCTGGTACGGTATTGCGGAAGATGTTCTCCTTCTGCGCACCATGCTTCAGCAGCGTCTCGATAGCGCCATTGCTAAGTGCATCGGTAATATCTTTATGCCACTCGGCCACTACAATGCCAAATTTCTTTTCTGACATGTCATCGAAGGTGGCTGCACTGTACTCGTTCAGGTTCTTTAAAGCGGTTGCCATACTTTAATTTCGTTGTTCGTTACTCGTTTTTTTTATTGTCCGGAACTTTATATCCTTTGATTTCTGCTGCTGATCTTTTTAGCCATAGTTAACTATAGTTTACAGGCTGGTTATAAAACAGAAGCGCTTTTGTCTTGAGTACAGACAAAAGCGCTTCTGTTTTTACGTTGGCGTAGATTAGTTAGCGCCTCCGGCCAGCATTTCAGCGCGGGCCTTGTATTTTTTAGCGTCGCTCAGTTCAGTTGCTGTTGCGTACTCCTTCACGATCTTGTCGTAAGCCTCGGCAGCTGCCTTATAGTTGTTGTCAGCTTCATAGGCAATACCAGCCTTCATAATGTACTGTGGCGAGAAGAATGGATTAGCGTTATAGTTTGCTGCTTTCATGTACTGGTCTGCAGCTTCCTTATTTTTACCTTGCTCCGACAGCGCATCGCCAATTAAACTATAAGCACGTGCCTGCAGCAGGTAATCGTCTGATTTAAACGACTCGAGATGCTGCTGTGCTTCTGCGTACTTGCCTGTTTTAAGAAGTGCTACACCAGCATAGAAGTTCGCCAGGTTACCGGCATCCGTTCCACTGTACTCATCTGCAATGGCAACCAGTCCTTTGTACTGTCCATCACCATTCAGCGCTTTGTTCAGCGAATCGGCTTCAAAGTAATACACAGCCTGGAACATCGCATTCTGGGCTTCCTGGTTTTGAGTAGTGCGGTGGTTATAGTATAAAAAGCCACCTACAACTATAGCGGCAATTGCGGCAAACACACCGAGCAGGATGGATTTATTTTTTTTCACGAAGTCATCAGTATGCGCTAAGCGCTCTGCCAATGCATTCGGATCTTCAACCAGCTCTTCAAACTCGCTGTGCTTCTTTACTGTTTCTTTTGCCATCAGTATTAATTGAATTAGAAATTCAAAAGTAGGAATTAAAAATTGTATTTAAATCTATGTCCTGTACTTTCCGAACACCAAATTTATAATTTTTAATTCCTAATTCTAAATTATTTTAGTCCATCAGGTATGGGTAGTTCGGCTCCACGTAAATATCTGTGTACAACTCCGATGGGTCCGGGTAAGGAGACTCTTCGGCAAATTTAACCGCATCGGCTACCTGCTGCTTCACTTTCTCATCGATCTGCTCCAGTTCTTCCTCTGTAGCCCAGCCATTTTTAAGTATGGTAGCGGCAACTGCTTCTATCGAATCACGGCCTTTGTAGTCTTCCAGTTCTTCTTTGGTTCTGTACTTGGCAGGGTCCGACATAGAGTGGCCTTTGTAGCGGTAAGTTCTGAACTCCAGCAGGGTTGGTCCTTCGCCGGCGCGGGCACGCTCTGCCGCCTCTGCTACAGCCGTGTGCACGTTCTCAACTACCATCGCATCCACCGGCATAGAAGGAATATCGTAAGACAAACCTAATTTATATAGCTCCTGCACGTTTGATGTACGACGCACGGATGTACCCATGGCGTAACCGTTGTTCTCGATCACGAAAATTACAGGCAGTTTCCAGGTCATGGCCATGTTAAGCGCTTCGTGGAAAGCACCCTGGCGCACCGCACCATCGCCCATGTAGCAAATGCACAGGTTACCAGTGTTATTATATTTCTCAGCAAAGGCAATACCGGCACCAAGCGGCACCTGACCACCAACTATACCATGGCCGCCCATAAAGTTCACGTTCTTATCAAACATGTGCATAGAGCCACCTTTACCTTTAGAGCAACCGGTTACTTTGGCAAACATTTCTGCCATAATAGCGCCCGGATCAGTGCCCAGCGCAAGTGGGTGTGCGTGGTCGCGGTAAGCAGTAATCCACTTATCGTCTTTGGTAAGCGCTGTTACGGCACCAGCCACACAGGCTTCCTGACCAATGTATAAGTGGCAAAAACCTTTTATTTTTTGCTGGCCGTATAGCTGACCTGATTTTTCCTCGAAGCGGCGCATGAGTTTCATCGACTCAAACCACCACATGTAGGTTTCCTTTGAAAACTTTGGTTCAGCCTGTACCTTTGCTTTCGCCGACTTCGCGTTTGCCTTTTCTTTCGTAGCCATGGTAAATATCTAATCTGGGTTTTATCCGTTGCATGCTCAGGCAGAAAAAGCACCTGGCACCATGGGCAATAAGCCCAAAACGGGTTTAGCTGCGAAATTAAGGAAAAAGAAATCAATATTAAACTGAATGCTCCTCGAAAATCTAAGTCTGCTGTTTTTCAAGAACTATGATGATGCCTCGCTGGCTTTCTCGGAGCATATCAACTGTTTTATAGGGGATAACGGCAGCGGCAAAACGAACCTGCTCGATGCCATCCATTACCTGTCGCTTACAAAAAGCGCCTTTAACAGCTCCGATGCCCAAAGTATAAAGCAGGGAGAAGAGTTTTTCATGGTAAAGGGCCGGTTTATAGTTGATGACACCAAGCACACGGTGCAGGTGAGCCTGAAGCAGGGCCAGAAGAAGACGGTAACGCACAACAAGGTGCTTTATGAGAAGATGAGCGAGCACATTGGCCGCTTTCCGGTGGTACTGATCTCGCCTTACGACACCGACCTGATACGTGAAGGCAGCGAAGA
>DATBUF010000606.1:0-3413 GCA_036516435.1 Pontibacter sp. | reverse complement strand
TTATCTGTAACAGCATTTTGTAACTTGCTCTGCTTTGCAAAAGCAGGAATTGTGATGGCTTGAACTATAGAACTATAACTCAAACTATAGCAATAACAGCAATTCCCCTCTCGGGAGGGGCAGGGGTGGGTTATTGCTTAGGTTCTTCTTCCAACGGACATGAGCCGGTGGAAACCCGGCGCATCACCCCCGGTGGGTTATTGCTTAGGCTCTTCTCTCTTCCCACAAAATCCGGTTTATGCCGCAAGTTTAGCGGAGCGTAACTTGTGGTTATCTGTAACAGCATTTTGTAACTTGCTCTGCTTTGCAAAAGCAGGAATTGTGATGGCTTGAACTATAGAACTATAGTCTATTAACTGCTCAGAACTATAGATTCAGCTATTCCAACTATAACCCTTCCAAACTATAGCTCCGTGAAATCCATCCTTTCCTGCTATCGCAGAAAGCCAGTTACAAACTGGCACCAAAACCAGCCACAAGTTGCGCTCCGCTAAACTTGCGGCATGTATCGTAATTGGCCCGCTAACCATCTATCACATCACTGTTAACCCATTCAGACAAAACAAAAAACTCCTGCCGGGTTAATCCAGCAGGAGTTTATATGGTATAGTGCGGCTATGTTAGCTCGATTGATGCGACCGGTTTCGGTTGCCATTGCTGCGGTTACCGCCTGTGCGCTGGCCACCACCACCGTTATTGCTGCGGTTACTGAAACCCGTGCCACCTGCAGTACCGGATGGCTTGTTACCCCAGCGGCTTCTACCACCGTTGCCACCTTTTTTCTTTTGCTCTTTCATGGTGCTGGCTGCTTCAGCAAAGTCCTTGGCTGTCATCGGGTACGGGTGGTTATCCACTACGGGCACGTTCTTCGAGATCAGCTTCTGGATGCTTACCAGGTACGATGTTTCCTCAGCATCGCAGAAGGAAAGTGCTGTACCACTTGCGCCGGCACGGCCTGTTCGGCCAATGCGGTGCACGTACGTTTCCGGCTCGTTTGGCAGCTCAAAGTTAATAACGTGGTTCAGGTCGTCTACGTCAATACCGCGGGCGGCGATATCTGTAGCTACCAGCACGCGTGTACGGCTGCTTTTAAAATTGTCGAGGGCGCGCACGCGGGCATTCTGCGACTTATTACCATGTATGGCCTCGGCCTGAATACCAGCTTTGGTAACATCTCTGGCAACCCGGTCGGCGCCATGTTTGGTTCTGGTAAATACCAGCACACGGTCTATCTTCTCTCCCTGCAGCAGGTGAATCAACAGGTTTTTCTTATCGCCTTTCTTCACGTAGTAAACTGCCTGCTGTATGGTATGTGCTGTACTCGAAACAGGTGTTACTTCTACCTTGGCAGGTTCCACCAGAATATTATCAGCCAGCTTCATGATCTCAGGAGCCATGGTAGCCGAGAAAAACAGCGACTGACGTTTCTCCGGTATTACGTTCAGCACTTTACGTACATCGTGCACAAAACCCATGTCCAGCATGCGGTCGGCCTCATCCAACACAAATATCTGCAAGTGGCTAAGGTCGATAAACTTCTGCGCCATCAGGTCCAGCAAACGGCCTGGCGTTGCCACCAGTATGTCCACGCCTTTTTTCAGGGCTTCGGTTTGCGGGTGCTGCGACACACCACCAAAAATTACCGTATGCTTCAGGCCTGTATTTCGGCCATAAGCACCAAAGCTCTCTCCTATTTGCAGGGCAAGCTCGCGGGTTGGCGTCAGTATCAGCGATTTTATAGTTCGCTTGTTGCGCTCCTGCGGCAGGGCATGCAGCAACTGCAGAATCGGGATAGCAAAGGCAGCCGTTTTACCGGTACCGGTTTGCGCACAACCCAGCAGGTCGCGTTTCTGAAGTATGTAAGGGATTGCTTTTTGTTGGATGGGGGTGGGGTTGGTGTATCCTTCAGTTTTGAGAGCAGCAAGGATTGGCTCTATCAGGTTTAATTCGTTAAATGTCATGTAAGTGGTTTTATGAAGCTGTACAATGCCATGTGCACTGTCTCAGCGGTCCCGGGAAAACATGGCATTTAGCAATCAATCCCGGCGGTATTCTATATAAACCTTAAAAAAGCAGGTATAGTTCTGCCCACTGTATTTTAAGGCGAAGGATGCAAAGGTACATGTAAATAAGCTAGCTTCCTATTCCGGTAACCCGGCGATACTGCAGATCAGGTAGTGCCTACGCGCAGCGCAATCGGGAAACGTACTTCTTTCGCCTCAGGCTCCGCCCATACCTCCCTGAACTTCTCAGTTACCTGTGGCACCGGCGAGTTACCGTTCCGGGCGATGTAATGCTGCACCGCCGACCACGAATTAAGGTATCCGACCAGGTGCTCCAATGTCCAGGTGGTGGTAATGGCAAACTCCGGCACTCTTTCTATTTCATCAAACGGGAACGGTATGGAAGTATAGTTGTCATCAATGTACCGGCGCTCTACGTCCCAGTAACCGTGCAGCACCTTATTATAGAAATCAGCAAGTATAAGGTCGACATCAGTAGAAATACCGGGCAGGTTATAGCACCATATCGCTACCACGGCACCCGACCGGGTAATGCGGTACACTTCGCGGTAAAAGGCATCAAAATCGAACCAGTGAATAGCCTGCGCTACCGTTACCAGGTCTATCGTGCTGTCGGGCAAATGAGTGGCTTCGGCACGCGCGTGCAGGTAATGGATGTTGTTTTTCTGAATGGCCTCATCGAGCTGGCGCTGGCTAATATCGGAGGCATACACCAGATGGCAACGCTCCGCCAGCTTGGCTGCTACCTGCCCGTTACCGGTGCCGCAATCCCAGGCATTGGCATAGTGCTGCTTCAGGCTGAAAATATAGTCGTACAGTGCGTCCGGGTACGCGGGCCGGAACTTTGCGTATAAAGCTGCCTGTGCCGAGAAATTGTCTTTCGCCCGTTTCATGAGTTTATTTTTTCAGGAAGCTCTGTAATGGAGCGATAAATTTATCAAAAGCCTCAATGTGCGGCAAATGCCCTACTCCTTCCAGTTCAATCAACGTGCTGTTCTTTATATTTTTAGCGGCAGCCTTTCCTAACTGCGGATAGTTGCCCATGGTAGCGGCTACTTCTTTTGACACTAAATTTTTGCCCAGTGCCGTGCGGTCGCGCAGCCCGATGATGAGCAGAGTAGGCATCCGAAGCTGGTCAAATTCATAAAGTACCGGCTGCGTTACAATCATTTCTGAGGTGAGTGCGGCATTCCAGGCAATGCGCGGGTAGTTCTCGTTCAGTGTCCAGCCAGCCAGCAGCCTTGCCCATTCGTCATACGCTGGTTTCCAGTTGCCACCATAATAGTTTTCCTGCTGATACTTTTTAATCTTTTCATAGTTTTGTTGCAGCTCGCTCCTGTACGCCTGGTCTACTGTCTGGTAAGGTATTTTCCGCTTCCAGTCTTCCAG
>DATBUF010000605.1:0-5168 GCA_036516435.1 Pontibacter sp. | reverse complement strand
TATTCGGCTCGTAAACGTATAACGGCATCAGCGCACTGCTGCAGGTCATAATTGCCTACATCAATGTCCAAAACAGCATCATAAATGCCGTCGTTAGGTTTTACTTTACCATTATAGTAATGCACCTTTGAACCATGTGGCTTTAAATTCAAGTTTTGGAGGTACGCTGCGAAAGAGCCTACGGGAGCTGTTACTCTGGTAAACCCTTTGGGAGCAGGATACCTTTCCATAACAGTTTTGCCTGCCGCGTTAACTATAGTTTCCTGTTTTGTAGCAACTATAGTTTGCGTTTCAGTTACCTGTTCTGCTTTAGAATGACAGGCGGCAAGCACAGGCAGAAGTACAGGTATAAGGTAGCGCCACATAAGCTTGTTTTTACATAAGATAGCTATAATTATTTATATAACAAGCGTTTGGACTGCATGCAAAACAAAACAGGCTGCCCCATCCGGAGCAGCCTGTTTGCTATAGTTTATACATTAAATCTTAGTGGCGGCAGGTGCAATGCTCACCGGCAATGCCCTCGAAGCGGGTGTTGGTGCCTTCGTGCCAGTCGAATGCAGTGGCCGTGCGGCTGTTTTCCCACCAGAACTTGCCCGGCTGCTTGTTATAGTTGCCATTCTCAGCCATCGTAGCAGCATCATACAGACGACCGTTCACCATCGTGTACTTCACGTGTTCTGAGTTCTGGATGTTCTCCAGTGGGTTGGCATCCAGTACAATCAGGTCAGCCAGTTTGCCTTCTTCCAGCGAGCCCAGGTCTTTGCCCATGCCAATGTACTCTGCACCGTTAAGTGTGGCAGCGCGAAGTGCTTCATGGTTCGTCATGCCGCCTTGCTGCAGCATCCAGAGCTCCCAGTGTGCACCTAGACCCTGTAGCTGGCCATGCGCGCCCAGGTTCACCTTCACACCATTATCGGTCAGTACTTTAGTTGCCTTCGATGTCAGGATGTGCCCATTTTCATACTCTTCATCAGGCACCAGCGTCACGCGGCGGGAGCGACCATCGATCACAGAGCGCGGTGTAAATTTCAGCAGGCGCTCTTTGTCCCAGGCGTTGGTTTTCTGGTACCAGTAGTACTCACCGGAGTTACCGGCATAGTTCACAATCAGGGTTGGTGTGTAGCCGGTCTGCGATGCTTTCCATACGTCTACCACATCTTTGTAAAGCGGGGCAACCGGTATGTTGTGCTCAATGCCAGAGTGACCATCCAGGATCATGCTCATGTTGTGGAAGAACGTTGAGCCACCTTCCGGAACTACGGTCATGTCCAGTTCGCGGGCTGCTTGTATTACCTGCTGGCGCTGCTCACGGCGTGGCTGGTTGTAGCTCTTCACCGAGAAACCACCAACAGCTTTAATGCGGCGCAGGTGCGAACGGGCATCGTCCAGGCTGTTGATCACCGCTTTAAAGTTACCATCGGCACCGTAAAGAATAGTACCGGTAGAGTAAATGCGCGGCCCGATCATGTTACCGGCTTTCACAGCTTCAGACTGGCTGAATACCATTTCGGTGGTAGAGGATGGGTCGTGGGTAGTAGTTACGCCATAAGCCAGGTTGGTATAGTACGACCACTGCTTCTGCGGGCTCATGCCGTTACGGAACGTCCCTAAGTGTGCGTGCACATCCACTATACCAGGCATAATGGTTTTACCGGCAGCGTCTATCACTTTGGCATCTTTCGGAACAGCTACATTTTTACCAACAGCAACTATACGGTTGCCATCCACCACTATAGTTCCGCCTTCAATCACTTCGTCACCTTTCATGGTAATGATGCGCGCGTTTGTGAAAGCTACTTTGCCTTCCGGTGTATCTGTTTTCAGCACCAGGCCAATCTTCGTACCAGTGGTGTCGATGGCAGGAAGTTTATCGGGAGCGCCTTCTACAAACGAGAAGCGGTTCTTGATCTCATTCGAGAAATACTCATCGCCCAGTACCCAATTCACTTTCTTGCTGTCGCCTGACCAGTGGATGCTGGTACCGGCATCGCGGGTAAAGCGGGCTACCGGAACAGCTTTGGTTTCAGCGCTCAGGTCCAGGCCGGATCCGTTTGCTGAGAAAGGTGCTACATAGCCGTTAAACAGCTCCACAAAAGCAATCCATTTGTTGTCCGGGCTTGGGTAAAACTGGTCGGTGTACTTCGAGGTATAGTGTGTCTGCTCCTCTTTACCCTGCAGGTTCACACTCTTGAAAGCAGATTTGCCGCCTTCGTAGCCTGTAAAGAAAATGCGGTCAGACGTAGCATTAAACTGTGGCGAAGAGCCGTTCTTCTGCACAAAAGTAGGGTTCTTGCCTTCTGCGGTCATGTAGTAAATGCCGCGCTCACTGCCGTGTGCAAAACCCATGTGGTTGTTGCCGCCCTCTTTGTTGTAAACTATAAACTTGCCGTTTGGCGAGAAAGAGGCATTGGTATAAAAGCCTTTCTCCGAAGTAAGTCTGGTTGGTTTGGCATTCTTCTTCCGGATGTCCAGCTTCATCAGTGAACTATAGTTGTCGTCGTTCCAGGTAGAGTAAACAATATGCTTCCCATCTGGCGAGAAGGCAGGATAGAACTCGAAATCAGTGCCTTTGGTGATGCGCTCCGGCTTGCCGTTTGGCAGTTCCTTTTTGTAGATGTGGCCGGCAGCGTTGAACACTAAAATTTTACCATCCGGAGAAGTTACCGCGTGGCGAATTGCTTTTGCTGAGAACTCCTTCGGCGATACACCACCGTTCTTGCTGAAATCGTGGCGAACTGCATCGGCAATGTAATGTGTGGCAGTAGCCTCAAACGGAATATTAGTTACTTTCTGGTTGGCGACATCTATCTTGTTGATCTTGCCATTGGCCCAGTACACAATGCTCTTGTTATCCGGTGTCCAGGAGAAAGACGGGTACACCCCGAAGATAGCCCAGGCTTCCTGCTGGTCTTTGCTCAGGTTATCGGTTAGCGGCCACTGCTCGCCGGTTTTCAAATCCTGCACAAACAGCACCGACTTGGTACGCACGCGGCGCACAAAGGCAATGTGCTTGCCATCGCGGGAAATAGTCGGGCGCACTGAGCCACCGTTGCCGGTCACTATATTCTCGATCTCGCCTGTGTTACGATCCACTCTGCGGATCACGTAAATCTGGCCGTTCGGGTCTTTGTTGTACTCAAACGTAGAGCCACCGCTCATGTCTTCAGAGTAGTACACGTACTTGCCATCCGGCGATACAAAGGGCTCGCCTGCATCCTGCTGGTCGTTTTTACGTTTGGTCAGCTGTATGCCTGCGCCGCCTGTGCGGTGGTACATCCACATTTCGCCGGCACCCAGCGAGCGGGTGTTAGTAAAGTGCTTGCGGGCCACAATGTACTGGCCATCCGGCGTCCAGACAGCGTTGTTCAGTAACCGGAAACTCTCTTTTGTGATCTGCTCTGCACCAGAACCATCGCGCTTCATGATCCAGATGTTGTCGCCGCCACCGGCATCCGAAGTAAAGGAAATGTACTTGCCATCCGGGCTGAAACGTGGCTGCACTTCGTAGGCACGGCCGCTGCGTAGCAGCTTTGCTTTACCACCCGAAATCGGCATGATGTAGATATCGCCGAGCATGTCGAACACGATCTCCTTGCCATCCGGGCTTACGTCCAGGCTCATCCAGGTGCCTTCGTCGGTGGTTACGGTTACTTCTTTTTCGGAGCTGTGGGCAGCATCCACTTTCCACTTTTTGTCATCTTTTTTGTCCTGAGCCAGGGCGGTGCTGCAAGGGAGAGCCAGTGCCGCTGCCAGAATCATACTCAGATAAGTACGTTTATTCATGGTAGGGTGAAATTGGTTAGATTAGTTGTTTACCAAAGATAAGAATTTAGACCTGTGATTAAAGCGATTTTGCTGAGGAAGCCTGATTTAAAGTGGAGCACTGGCAGCGCTGAGCTCAGTTGCCGGAAGCACGGGGCAGAAAAACTATAGTTCAGAACTTCAGGTGGCCAAATTTGTAGTAGCCTTTGCCCGCGCCAAGCACGATAAACTCACCTGCACCAGTCTGGTAAGCAGCTGCCGGTACTAAGTGAAAATCCTGGCTCTGGCCGGTTTGGGCTTGCAGAAGCGGCCGTACCTTTTGCCTCCCGGCAGGATCTATAGTTACAAGCACAGGTGTTTTCGAGGCAGTCCCGGAGTTTGCCGTTGAGAGCTGCTGCTGTGCATTGTAATTGTACTCAAAATCCAGGTAAATCAGCCTCAGGGTATCCTGCGCCACGCTGGCAATGTACGAGCCCAGGCGCACTTCATTTACCGGCCCGGATTGGTGTTTGTTGATGCTGGTGGTAAAGTGTGTGCGCCCGTTTTCATCAAAAGCTACTATCAGGATATCGTCGGTGTGGTGTATTTTTTTATCTGAAGTATAAACTTCTCCGAGCATTGCCACCTGCTTACCTGCAAGTGGCAGCAGGTGCTGTAGTTGCAGGTAGCGCAGGCGCTGGCTATGGTCCAGGTCTGGTTTGTAGGCTTTATAGTTCTGCAAAAATACACTATCGATTGGGGCATAGTGCTGCACAGAGTTCCGGAAACGCCCTTTGGGAAAGCGATAGTAGAAGGTACCGGTTGGCTCCGGGCTCAGACTTGCCACAAAGGGGGCGGGTGCCGTTAGGCCGGCAACTATAACATCGCCATGCAGGGCTGCCATCCGGGCTTGCAACGGCCGCAGGGCAGTGTTGCCAATCGGCTGCATGGTATTCCTACCATTACGACCCTCGAAGCGGTACAGGTAAAAAGCTGCTTCAGGGGAGTTGGTAGGAGGTGAGGCGGTGAGTATAAAGGCGTTTCCGCTTGCTGTCAGTACCACGTCCTGGATGTTGCCCTTTACGGGTAAGAGCACACTCCAGGCAGGCTGATAGGAACCCTGAAACAACGCGACAGAAGTTTGCTGTGGTTCTGCCTGTTGCTGCAGAATAAGGAGCATTCGGCCCTGGTTGATGGTAACAGCGACTGCTGCATCGGGTGTGGTGGCGCCGAGTATGTGAATAGCGGGCAGGTAGTTGCCATGTGCATCAAGCTGTTGACTGTAAACCGTTTTTTCGTAGGCATTGCTCAGCGAGGAGACCACGTGTACCTGCCCGTTTAGGAGTACAAGCTGTTCAAACCGGGTTCTTTCACCCCCCGGGCTCAAGGGGACAACCGCTACTGACCAGATGCGCTGGTTGTTT
>DATBUF010000604.1:0-2650 GCA_036516435.1 Pontibacter sp. | reverse complement strand
CCGATCTTAAATAGATTTTGCTTCTCTTCATTCCATACTGGTGGTACATTCCATAAGCAAGTGCTACAAACCCTATCAGGATTACAGAGTTTCTAACTTTGACGCTATACAGATTGAAGTCAATCAAGTTGTTAAAGGCGCTTATACTTGTTATTTCTCCAGATTCGGTAATATTATTGTATGCTATGTGTAGTAGCACAAATAGAATCACATTTACTACTAATAACAATGCAGCAATCAGTACCCCACTCTGCTCTTTCAATTTAGTAACGATGATAGCTTCTACAACAAATGCTACAAGTAGGATGGCAATAGTACTTATATCTAACATTCTTAATCTTATTACTTGCTAACTACCGCATAAACGGAACCCTATTCCGTTTATCTGCACTATGTGCGGAGTATGTTTAAGTTATTTATGTGAGTACCAAGCAAGCGCTAAGGTGTAAATTCAGGCTAATCTTGAACATACATATTTGTTATACAATATAAGAAACTGGATTGATATTACCACGCGCTGAGGCTTTATAGGAGTAAATAAAGTTAAAATTGATACAATGCGGTTGAATTAAATGTACAGGTGGATATTTCGGGAGGTTTTATCATCAAAAATTGTATAAAACAAATTGAAGTGTGAAGATCGCAGCATCCGGAAGTAGCAGTAGTAACACATTTAACCGTTTATAAACGCTTACATCCGTTTATAAGCGTTTTATACAGCTTTTATTTGAATAGAAAAGAAGGTAACATACTGTTTTATAGTGTTTAGTGCAATCCAGGATAGCTGCCTGTGTCTCTTTTGTTCGTAAATAGATAGCAAAATTGCACTTCTAAAAGCAAACCGCCCTGCCACTTTTCAGTAGCAGGGCGGTTTATAAAGTATAAACTATAGTTTAGTAATCGTCGCGCTCGATAGCGGCTACGCCTGGCAGAGTTTTGCCTTCCATGTACTCCAGCAGCGCACCGCCACCCGTCGATACATACGATACCTTATCGGCATAGCCAAACTTGTTTACAGCAGCTGCCGAGTCGCCGCCGCCAATCAGCGAGTAAGCACCCATGCGTGTTGCGTCTACTACGGCATCAGCCACAGCTTCGGTACCTACCGAGAAGTTCGACATCTCGAACACACCCATCGGGCCATTCCAGAGGATGGTTTTAGAGTTGCGGATCACGTCGGCGTACATTTCGCGGGCAGTAGGGCCAATATCCAGTCCCATCCAGAGCGGCTTAATGTGGTGGCTCAGGCAGGTGTCTACGTTGGCATCGTTGCTGAACGCATCGGCAATCACGGAGTCCACCGGTATCATCAGGTTTACACCTTTTTCGCGGGCCATGGCAATCAGGCGCTTCGCCAGGTCAATCTTGTCTTCTTCCACCAACGAGGCTCCGATCTCGCCGCCATCTGCTTTCACAAAGGTATAGCTCATGCCGCCGCCAATCAGCAGGTTATCCACCCGGTCCATCAGCTTTTCGATGATCAGGATCTTGTCCGAAATTTTGGCGCCGCCCATAATGGCTGTGTAAGGACGCTCGGCATTTCCCAGTACACGGCGGGCGTTGTCCAGCTCTGCCTGCATCACGTAGCCCATCAGTTTGTCGTTCGGGAAGTAGCGGGCAATAACCGCCGTAGAAGCGTGCTCGCGGTGCGCTGTCCCGAAGGCATCGTTCACATATACATCGCCCAGCGTAGCCAGTTCTTTCGCAAAATCAGGGTCGCCTTTTTCTTCGGCCTTATGGAAACGCAGGTTCTCCAGCAGCAGTATCTCGCCGGGCTTAAGCTCTTGCGCCAGTTGCGCAGCCTGCGGACCAACGCAGTCCTCCGCAAATTTTACAGTGGTGTTGAACTCCTGAGACAGGCGGTTTACCAGGTGGCGCAGCGAGTATTTCTCTTCAGGTCCGGCTTTTGGTCTGCCTAAATGCGACATCAGGATAACAGCGCCGCCATCAGCCAGTATCTTTTGGATAGTAGGCACAGCGGCCCGGATGCGGGTATCGTCAGTGATGTTGTATTCGGCATCGAGGGGCACGTTAAAGTCTACCCGAACCAGCGCTTTTTTGCCGGCAAAGTTATACTCGTCAATCGTTCTCATGTGGTAAGGTTATAGTTTTATTTCTTGATTACGTTGTTCGTGTTTAAGTAATTTTTGTTGCTGAAATTTATAAAGATGAACAAATATAGTGAAAACAGTATAGGTTGCCTGAATCTTTAAATAGGGCCCCTACCCCAAGGATTTACAGGATTAATGGATTTGCAGGAATAGGGGACACTGTTATAGTTAAGGCTATAGATAACCCACCACTGCCCCTCCCGAGAGCAGGGCCGTTTCATTCCAAGAAAACAGGTCTAAAACCTACTGTCATTCTGTTAAGAATCTTGGTGGAGAAAGAGGCCCCCTACCCCGGAGGTGAAGCTGATGCTACGGGCCCACAAGATCCTTTCAGGATGACAAAAATGGAGAATGAAACGAGCCTGCTCCCTGGAGGGGGATTGCTGCCTTTGCTATAGTTGAAGTTATGGTTCTACAGTTGCTGTTTCGGACATCCGTGTCCGAAACCTCTCTGTTGCGGACTTCCTAGTCCGCATTGCTCAGGCCGCTGCTATAGTTCTATAGTTACTGATTAACCCACCCCTAGCCCCTGCCGAGAG
>DATBUF010000603.1:0-2914 GCA_036516435.1 Pontibacter sp. | reverse complement strand
CATCGTTGCTATAGTATCCCGAAAAGCTCAGCGTGTTCTTTTCATTCAGCTTGTACCTGAACTTCAGGTTGCTATCATAGAAGTGGCCGGAACTGTTTCTGATATTTCTGCTCGGAAACAGCCTCATGATGTAGCCGGGATAAGCCCCCCTTACAGCAAACAATACAGTCGCTTTATGTGACAGCGGCCCGTCCATGCTAAACTTGGCAGTAACCGGAGAAAGCCCGAGCTCATACTGTATTTTTTCGTCGTTTCCGTCGCGCAGACTAACATCCAGTATCGAGGAAATCCTGCCGCCGTAACGTGCCGAAATGCCGCTGCGGTGCAGCATAAAACTTTTCAGGATGTCAGGATTGTAAACCGAGAAGAAGCCGAATAAGTGGTTGGCATTAAACAGCGGGGCATCATCCATAAGCACCAGGTTCTGGTCGGCGCTACCTCCCCGCACAAAAAAGCCGGAGGTACCCTCGCCGGCATTTACAACACCCGGCAGCGTCGACACCGTTCGCAGCACATCAGACTCTCCCAGGAGCTTTGGCATCCGGGTAAGCAATTTCTGGTCGATGAACGTGCTCCCCATGTGGGTTGAGTTCTTATCCGTTACCTGCCGGGCGGTAACTTCTACCACTTTCAGGTCAAAATTCCGGGGTACCAGCGTTAACACGATTTCCTTATCGCTATCCAGTACAATGGTCTCTCTGAAAGGGGCCATCCCGATGTACTGGCACGTTACCTCCTGCGTGCCCGCGGGCAGCGTAACAGTAAACCTCCCCTGCTTATCAACTATAACAGATTTGCCGGAGGTAAATACCAGGTAAGCGCCTTCCAGCTTCTCTCCCCACGCGTCTTTTACAGTACCGGTTAATTTGTATTGCTTGCCTCCAGAAGGCTGTTGTGCATATACCTGCTGTACGCACAGAAGCAGCAGTAACAAGATAAGTCTTTGAAGCATACAGCGTAGAGGATGAAGTTGCCAGGCCTGGTAGTATTTGTATACAGTTACCTAAAATACTTAAATTATATATATTATCGATAGAGTTATAGCAGCAATTTTCTGCTTTGTTTCAATACGTCCCAACTATTTATGTAAAGAGTATAAACAGTTGAGCTTAATCAACCATCTTAATATATTGGTTTACAAAGTAATAACACCTGCACGTTACTATAAAATATGCGGCCCTGCAGAAACTCTACAACTATATTCTTCTGTCGGATACTGCTTACCACCTGGCATTTGCATGGCCGGTAGCCTGGCAAATTTCTGAAATGCTATAAATCGGAATCCTCTACATACTATAACCAACCCGTAAGTGTTTCATACAGCAGCTTACGGAGCAACCTGAAAGCACAGGAAGCTGGTATGCTATAGTTTGAATTGCTCAGGCTCAAAGCTTCACCACCACCTTACCTACTGTTTTGCCTTGCTGAAAAATACGAATAGCTTCATGCATGTCGTTGAACGGGTAAATATGACCGACATGTTGTGGCTGCAGGTCCAGTGCCTGCAGCTCGCCTAGTAAGCGGTGCATCATATCGGTCTGCTCATATAAGTAGATCAGGTTAAAGCCCATCAGCGACTTGTTTTCGGTAGGCAAGCGCAACGGATCTATTTTCGGGCGACGCAGGAACCTCCAGATCAGGCTCGGATAGTTCGGACGGGCACTATGGCTTGTGAAACTGGCATTTCCGTACACCACCATCCGCCCCATCGGAGCCATTATTTTCCAGCCCTGTTCCAGTATCCTCCCCCCGATACATTCCATAATCAACTGCAAGGGCCGCTCGCCAAGGGCAGCTTTCAGGTTGCGTTCAAAATGCGTGTCCCGCACTACAACGGCATCATATGCTTCCGATGACTTCAGGAAGTCTGCCTTACCGGCACTGCCAACTGTACCAATGGTGTAGGCGCCATATTTCTTACAGATCCGGTTTGCCAGTATGCCTACCCCGCCAGCCGCACTATGGATCAGCACCGTACTGCCATGCTGCAGGTCGCCTAACTGCACCAGCGCATAGTAGGCCGTAAGCCCCTGCACCAGGAAACCGGCACCCTGTTCCATACTCCACGCATCCGGAAGGGGTATCACGTAGCGTTGGTTTATGTTGAGGTGAGATACATAGCCACCGAACTTTGTCACACCCATTACACGATCTCCTGCCTTGCACGCTGTTACCTTTGGGCCAACTGCTACCACTTCGCCTGAAAACTCGAGCCCGGGTATAAAAGAGCCTGAAGGTGTAGCACTATAGAGCCCCTGCATGGCAAATATATCGGCAAAGTTTAACCCGATGGCGCTCACCTGCACGCATACTTCCTCATCTGCCGGAGCACTTAGTGTTTCAGTTTGCAGTGTCAGATGATTGATGGAACCTGCTTTGGGCATTTGGTATACCTGGCGTTCGAGCATAAGCTATAGTTTACAGTTTACTGAAATGTACGCCTTTTTCAGCTATATGCCAGCCCTTCAAACTATAGGTTTGTGCTTAATGTATCAAAAAAAAGTGCTGCCGGACATAGCCCGGCAGCACTCCATTAAAATATATACTAAAACACTAATCGTTTATTCAGATTGGAAGGCCTCACATGCTTATGCCTCCACCGGAATAGCTTGTGCGGCAAACAGGCCCCTCCATTTTTTGCGCCAGTTTACGAGACGGCGGCGGTTAAGCTTGCCAAAACGGAACAGCGCAATGGCCAGCATGATCCATAGTCCGGCAATGACCACATACCCCAGCATCTCGTGAGTTGTAACCAGCACTGCCTGTGGCATCACGGTACCATATAAGCCGGCAGTGCCCCCTGATGCAGCGGCGCGCTCCATTACGGCTGTGTCTGTTACATCCATGTGCTGTGCCAGCTGCTGCAGGTTTTCCACTTGCCCGTGGTACATGCCAAACGAGAGGAGTGCCGAAA
>DATBUF010000602.1:0-2512 GCA_036516435.1 Pontibacter sp. | reverse complement strand
GTAGTCCGTAGGGGAATCGAACCCCTGTTGCCAGAATGAAAATCTGGAGTCCTAACCCCTAGACGAACGGACCAGCATGTGTTTTTGTCGTTTGACGATGCAAATATAGCGGACAAAAATATTCTACAAAACATTTAGGCCTAAAAAAAACGTAAAATCATGTAAGCGCCTTGTTATCAGTATACAAAAAATATATTGGTTTTCCTTAATGCTAATCGTAACTTCGCAGCACTATTACGTATAGTACGTTCCATATCATACATCTTACCAAATATAGATACCATGTCTAAAATTAAAGTTGCAATTAACGGTTTTGGCCGTATCGGTAGACTTACTTTTAAGGCACTGCTTACCAAAGAAAACGTAGAAGTAGTTGCTATCAACGACCTGACCAATACCAAAACACTTGCCCACCTGCTGAAGTATGACTCCGTGCACGGCAAGTTTGATGGTACTGTGGAAGCTACAGAAAACGGCATCATCGTGGATGGCCGCGAGATCAGAATTACAGCTGAGCGTGAGCCGAAAAACCTGCCTTGGGGGCAGCTTGGCGTTGATGTGGTGCTGGAGTCAACTGGTCGTTTCGTAGACGAGCAGGGTGCTGGCGGCCACCTGGAAGCAGGCGCTAAAAAAGTTGTAATCTCAGCTCCGGCTAAAGGCAACATCCCAACGGTTGTACTTGGTGTAAACGAAGACATCCTGAACGGCGATGAGAAAATCGTTTCTAACGCTTCGTGCACTACAAACTGCCTTGCACCAATGGCAAAAGTGCTGGACGATACTTTCGGTATTGAGAAGGGGTACATCACCACGGTACACGCTTATACTTCAGACCAGAGCCTGCAGGATTCTCCGCATAGCGACCTGAGAAGAGCGCGTGCAGCAGCTTACTCTATCATTCCGACATCAACAGGTGCAGCAAAGGCTGTAGGCCTGGTATTACCTCACCTGAAAGGCAAACTGGATGGCGTGGCAATGCGCGTTCCAATTCCGGATGGTTCCCTGACAGACCTTACCTGCGTTCTGAAAAGACCAGCTACCAAAGAAGAAATTAATGCAGCTATGAAAAAAGCTGCGGAAGGTGAAATGAAAGGCATCCTGGAATATACAGAAGATCCGATCGTTTCTATTGATATCGTAGGCAACACGCACTCTTGTATCTTTGATGCAGAGATGACTTCAGCAAACGAGACACTTGTTAAAATAGTAGGCTGGTATGATAACGAAGCCGGTTACTCTAACCGCGCTGCTGACCTGATTGCCAAAATCGGACAGTAATATCACCCATTACCGATAATACAAAAGCCCGCCAAATTGGTGGGCTTTTGCTATTTTACTGCGTATAGATGGCTATAATACTATAAAATTGTTAAATTGATATATATCATACTTTTACTGATTTAGCCAGTATACTTTTGTACAATATTAACCTACTAAACCACAAACTAAATGAGACGCATACTTGTACCGACAGATTTTTCAGAACAGGCGCTGTACGCCTTCGAGGTTGCTATAAGCATAGCCCGCAGAACTGGTGCCGCCATCAAACTACTGCACGTTGTTGATGTGCCGCAATCCTCCAGCTTTAGTGCAACCGGAGAGGTACTCAGCAGTGATAACATGGAACAGCTTTACATGATGCGCCTGCTGGAAACTACCAAGGGAAGTATGCACGAACTGCTGCGTAAAGTAGACCATACCGGGGTAGAAGTGGTGCAGGAGGTAGATACGGCAAGTATAGCAGCTAAGGTAAAGCGCGTAATAGCCGACGATAAAGTTGACCTGGTGGTAATGGGCTCGAAAGGCTCAAGTGGGTTAGATGAGTTCCTGATCGGCTCCAACACCGAGAAAGTAGTGCGTACGGCTACCTGCCCGGTATTAACTATAAAACAACGCCAGTCCGACTTTGAGATCAGGGAGGTGGTGCTTGCTTCGGATTTCAGGAGAGAGATAGGCAAGGCTGTGGACGCTTTCAAATACTTCCAGCAGCTGTTTAATGCCCGCTTGCACCTGGTGTACATCAACACGCCCGGCGCTTTTGAGTCGAGCAGTAACCTGCGCAGCAAGCTGGCACATGCCGCCGAAAAATATGGTTTGCAGAACTATACCATTAACATCTACAACGATACCATAGAAGAGGACGGAATTCTGCATTTTGCCGAAGACATTAAAGCAGACATGATCATGATGGCTACCCACGGACGTACCGGCCTGGCACACCTGCTCAGCGGCAGCATAGCCGAAGACCTGGTAAACCACACCAGCCGCCCGGTACTTACCTACCGCGTGTAAAGTAGTTGCCACTCCAGATTACGAAGCCCGGCTATAGTTCTGTAGCCGGGCTTTTTGTTTACGCCCCTATCCTTTACTTTTGTACCTATACTTACACGTGCAGCATGAGTAAACGTTCCCGCATCCGGTTTATCATTAACCCTGTTTCCGGTACCCGGAGCAAGGTGGATGTTGCCGCCCGTATAAAACTATACCTGGACCATGCCAGCATAGACCACGA
>DATBUF010000601.1:0-4331 GCA_036516435.1 Pontibacter sp. | reverse complement strand
GCCTAACTTTGTAGCGCAAGGCGGCGATAAACGTGGCGACGGCTGGGGGAGCTCCGAATACTCGATCCGCTCTGAGTTTGCGCCGCTGAACTACCGCGAAGGGTACGTTGGCATGGCTTCAGCGGGCAAAGACACTGAAAGCAACCAATGGTTTATCACACACGCACCGGCTCCGCACCTGGATGGCCGCTATACTATTTTCGCGAAAGTAGTGGAAGGGATGGATGTGGTACACCAACTACAGATCGGTGATAAGATACACTATGTAAAACTGCGTGGCACCTTACCTGCCAGTGCAGCACAATAACTATGCATGGTAGCTGGAACATACCGGTAGCGCAGGTACGCATTGCCCGCCCCACCGACAAGCTGCAGGAAGTAGCGCGATTTTATTGCGAAGGAATCGGCTTAGAAAAGCTTGGCTCTTTTGAGAAGCACAACGGCTACGATGGCATTATGGTAGGCCTGCCCGGCTATACTTACCACCTGGAGTTTACGCAGCATGAGGCCGGCAGTCCCTGCCCTGCTCCAACCAAAGACAACCTGCTGGTGCTATACCTGCCGGATGAGCAAAGTATAAGAACTATAGCCAAGCGCCTGGCCGGAATGGGCTACCCGGAAGTAGCGCCTGAAAACCCCTACTGGCACGAGAAAGGTGCCGTAACTATAGCTGACCCGGATGGCTGGAGATTGGTGCTGATGCCTACTGCAGGTATAGGCCCGGCCTAAACTATAAAGGCGACACCGCGGTGCCGCCTTTATAGTTTATAGTTGTGTTACGCATTAATTACGGTTAGCTATAGTTGCCTCCGCCTTTTCCCAGGACCTGAGCAGCGGAATAAATTCCTGTTGCAATGTCTGGCCTCTGTCTTTACCATACCAGCCATGCAGCCGCTCAGCCATTTCTTTAAAGTCCATTTGCCGGGCTTTGGCGTCTAATACCAGCTGTTGCGCCGGCTCCGGGCGTGGGCCCCAGGTACCAAGTTCTTCCAGTGTTTCGGCATCCAGGGCAATCAGCTTCGGAATGGAACGGCCACCGTTGGTCAGGTAAGCATCCATCACATCCAGGTGCTCATCGCGCAGCAATAGTTTTAATTCTATCAGTGGGCTGGCAGCAGCTATTTTAGCTATGGCTGGCAGGTTCTGTGCAGCATCGCCACACCAGGCTTCTGTTATTACCACCCACACCATCTTCCGCTCAATGCCTTTTAATGCATCCAGCATCTGATCTGTAAGTACGGTAGCTTTTTCGCCCCGGCGCATGCGGTGCAGGTTCATGCGGGTATATTCTACCAGGTCAGCGGAATGATTGGTGCCCGTTGTCTTATTCTCGGCAAGCAGCTGCTCAGTTAAAGCAACATAGGCATTATAATCCATGGCTTTCGCCAGGTGCTCCTTTGTTATTACGTTGGGTGTATTCTCAGTTATCATTTCTGTTAAGCGTTCTTGTACATTAGCACTGCAATAATAGGCACAGCAGCACTCCTATACAAAACCACTTATCTGGCCTAAATGTTCAGGCCTGGCATGCAGGCACAGGCATTTTAATGACCTCCTTCAAAAGCCTTCTCACCGGCCGGTATAGCTACCTGTAAAAAGTTCTGCTTTGGTGGCAGCGGGCAGGTGGCATACGTCACAAAAGCGCAGGGTGGGTTATAGGCCTTGTTGAAGTCTAAGGTAACCTTACCATTCTTATCAGGCAGGTTGGTGTACAGGTAGCGCCCCGCTCCGTACGTTTCATGCCCGTTGGTTTTGTCTGCAAAAAGGATGAACAACTGATCGCCTTCCTGCAGGGCATCCAGTTTGTGCTCTTTCCCATCTATAGTAAATACCAGTGCTCCCGGGGTTGCCTCGTCGCTTGTCTGGCCCAGTACATTGGTAATAGAGATTGTCCGCCCGGTGGTATTTGGCTCCAGGGTTGCCTCTACTTTGTAGTCAGGATTAACGGCGTAGCGATCTATGCCTTTAAAACTGGTCCTTACATCGCTCTCGGCATCAAGCAGACGCACCCCGTACTTATCGCCCCGCTTAATGACGAACCACGTAAGCGAACCGTGCTTCAGGTGAGGAGCCTCTGCTGTGTCTGCTATAAAAGCCAGTGCTTCCAGTACCGTCTGGCCGTCCAGCAGCACTTCTGCTCCTTCATTCACTTTCATTTTTACCTGGTTGTTAGCCAAAATAAAGGTGCCGGCATGGTCCGCAATTTTCCCTTCCGGAAAAACAAGGTCGTTATCGGGAGCGCTGCCGAAGGTGTTTTCACCGGGCTCCAGCCAGAATAGCCCCGCCAACGCGAGCCAGCCGTCTTCTTTTTTCAGGCGCTCGATTCGTTCCTGGTGCCATTGGTCTATGCTGGCTACATAAGTTTCGGTATTTTCGGTAGTAGCTGCTGTATTCTCGGGGGTGCTGGTGCAGGCGGTTATACTTGCCAGGCCAGCAGTTAAGGCAAGGGCAGTTAGCAGGTGTTTTATCATCGGGCTCTGGTGGTTTACTTTATAGTTAAATGTACGGTAAAAAAAGCAAATCCTGACAGGCATTACTCCGGCAGAAGTATACAATGCCCATGCAGGAAGTACCCGGCGGACAGCTATTAATTTGCCGCCGGTTTATAGTTGATTTACTTGTTAGGCTGTGGCGTCATGCGCAGGTAGGGTTTTACCACGCGGTGGCCCTTCGGGAATTTAGCTGGTATATCTTCGTCCTTAATGGCAGGCGCAATTACCACCTCTTCCCCATCTTTCCAGTCGGCGGGGGTGGCTACACTATAGTTGGCCGTTAGCTGCAGCGAGTCAATCACGCGCAGAATTTCCTGGAAGTTGCGACCTGTAGAAGCCGGGTACGTGATCATCAGTTTAACTCTTTTATCCGGCCCGATGATGAACAGGGAGCGTACCGTTACTGTGCTGGAAGCATTCGGGTGAATCATGCCGTAGAGGTTGGCTACCGTTTTGTCTTCGTCGGCAATAATCGGGAAGTTTACTTCGGTGCGCTGCGTTTCGTTGATGTCCTTGATCCAGCCAAAGTGTGAGTCCAGCGGGTCTACGCTCAGGGCAGCTACTTTTACGCCGCGCTTTTCAAACTCTTCTTTCAGCCTGGCAGTAGCCCAAGTTCGGTAGTACAAACAGGCGTGTAGTCAGCAGGGTGCGAGAACAGAACGCCCCAGGAGTCGCCAAGCCAATTGTGGTAGGTGATCTTTCCTTCGGTGGTGTCTGCTGTAAAATCGGGAGCCAGGTCGTTTAGCTGTAGTGCCATAGTTTATAGTTTTAGATTAAGAGGTGGTTTCGTACTGGGCACAAGTCAGGGTGGTGCCGGTATTTCACATCAAAATTAGACAAACCCTATATTTCCTACAAATTTAATAGGAATTAAAATTCCAAAAACCCTATCTTTATACTTTTACCACAGTGCACTATAACGGATGCTGTTTCCTGTGCTATCTATTCTGTAACTTTGGTGTGCAGGCATAACACCTGACTTCCGGATTATATTTACCTGTTGCTATGCTTTCGAAAAAAGCCAAATATGCGTTAAAAGCCCTTTTTGTACTGGCCGGGCAACCAGCCAACACCCCCTTGTCTGCTGACGAGATTGCACAGCGGGCCTGTATTCCTAAAAAGTTTTCGGAGGCTATTTTACTGGATCTTAAAAAGTACGGTATTCTGCATAGCCTGCGTGGCCGAAGCGGCGGTTACATGATGCGCCACAAACCCGAAGACCTGAGCGTAGCCGACGTGATCAGGAGTATAGATGGGCCGCTGGCACTTACCACCTGCACGCGCAAAAACAACTACATGCCCTGCGAAGAGTGCATCGATCCGGCCACCTGCGAGATCAGGCTGTTTATGAAACAGGTGCGTGATGCTACCGTGCAGATCTTAGAAGGTATTTCGGTCAGAGATGCCATCAACAACCGCCTGGCGCTTTGTAACTAAGACCAGTGATTTAAGAGATTAAGCTGATGCTTATGATGGCTGCACCTGTGATTGGTACCGTTTAAGACAGGCTGTAGTTTATAGTTGGTAGTTTATAGTTAGTAGTCATAACTATAGTTTGCTGTGGCGTAAGGTACTTGAACTATGGTCATAACTATAGTTGCATCCAACCTAACTTATGTGCTGCTCTCTAACTAACACCCAGCCAGTATTTTGTCAAGTTTCTCCCTCGCTCGCCTCCGGCGAGTGTGAGCTACCCGCGGCCTCCGGCCGCTTTCCTGTGTTAAAGAGTTACAAGTGATGGTGCCCGTTGACTCCTCCACATTCCCTAAGAACAAGGGCACCAATAGCAAGGCATTAAACCTTAGTTTTAGGAGCAACTTATAGTTCTTCTTTTAGATG
>DATBUF010000600.1:0-3974 GCA_036516435.1 Pontibacter sp. | reverse complement strand
TATACATCAGCATGGCATGGTATTGCATTTCAAGCAACTGCAGAAAAGTGCGCTGCTCTTCTATAGTTAACTCCCGGGAAGTATGAGCACGAATAAATGCCTGCACATTTGTTTCTGAACGGTCGGAAATCACCTGGATATAGTTGTTGCGGCTCTGCCACGGATTAGCGCCGAGTTGCTGCATGTGAGAACTATAAAGCGGTTCCAGTTCGTCACGCAGCCAATCGAAAGCCTGTCGTAAAGGTTTGCGCCATTTCTGGTTCCAGGTTGGGTGACCACCAGTGTTGCAGCCGCAGTCGCTTTGCCAGCGTTCTACCCCATGAAAGCAACTCCAGGATGTTTTCTCGATGATCTGCGCTTCGTATTGCGGCGGAAATTTCTCCAGGTACTCGCCATAGATCGTTAACCTTGCCTGTTGCTCCTGGTACAGATGATGCAGGGTATAAGAAAGCGCCATTTCGCCAAAGCGGTGGTGGTGGCCATAGGTTTCGCCATCGGTGGCAATGTGCAGCAGCTGCGGTTCTGTGGTGTTGTGGTCCAGGGCACCTATCAGACGGTTCTTAAACTTCTCGCCGTTGTGCAGCAAGCCTTCGAACGCTACCCCCTGTGATACGGGTGCATGGTAAAAGAACACAACTATAGTTTTGCCCGAAGGCAGGTTTATTACATAAGGCCGGTTAGGGTTGATCTGTGCATTAGTCGCATCTTTCCAATCATGTTCCCCAATTCTTCGGTAGCTTTTAGCCTGGTACGGCGACAGGATCGTGAACTTGATGCCATGTTCCGCCATCACTTCTAAGGTTTGGGTATCGGCGGCTGTTTCACCCAGCCACATGCCTTCCGGGTCGCGGCTGAAACGTTTTTTAAAATCGTAGATGCCCCAAAGCACCTGCGTGTGTTTGTCGCGCTCGTTGGCCAGTGGCATGATCATGTGGTTGTACACCTGTGCCAGCGCCGAGCCGTGCCCCGAAAACCGCTCCTGACTTTCCTTGTCAGCTGCCAGTATCGCCTGGTAGGTTTCCGGTGCTTTCTTCTCCATCCACTCCAGTAGTGTCGGCCCGAAGTTGAAGCTCATCCAGGCATAATTATTCAGGATGTCAACTATAGTTCCGTCGTTGTCCAGGATGCGGGAGGCAGAGTTGCGCGCGTAGCATTCGTCGGTGATGCGCTCGTTCCAGTCGTGGTACGGCCGCGCCGATTCCTGCAGCTCCACTTCGTTGAGCCAGGGGTTTTCGCGCGGCGGCTGGTAAAAGTGCCCGTGTATGCAAATGTATCGCTCCATATCTATCTGCTTGCCTGAAGTACTACTACGGACTCAGGTTGCAGAATGGTATTTTCAGAACTATAGTTACTGCCCGGTCCACCCCATTTTTCATCAGCGGAATCAACTATAACTTTCCAGCTTATCAGATCATCCGCTATAGTTTGCGGCTCCTTACTGAAGTTGACAATACAGCGGATTCCAACTGAAGTATGTGTAAAATCCAGCATGTTTTCCTGTTCGTTCAGCGATGCCTCCAAGTGCTCTTTGCTCAATTTTTTAACTATAGATTTGCGGAGCTGGATGAGTTCTTTGTAAAACTCGCGCAGTTGATTTTGCTTCTCGCTGCTTTTATAGGTGTGCTGTAGTTTGGAGTTGTTGAAAGTCTTTTCCGACTGCGGATCGGGTGCTTCGCCCTGCCAGGCAAAGGCTTTGAATTCTTCTTTGCGGCCTTTGCGCACCGCTTCTACCAGGTCTTTATCGGTGTGGCTTACAAAAAACTGGAACGGGTTTTCTTCACCGTATTCTTCTCCCATAAACAGCATCGGGGTGTAAGGCGAAAGGACCACCAGGGCTGCAATCGATTTCAGCATTTCAAACGAAACAAGTTGTGTCAGGCGCTCGCCCAACATGCGGTTGCCGACCTGGTCGTGGTTTTGAGAGCAAACTACAAATTGCTTGGCTGGGTTAGCAGTCGCATCGCTGCCGACGGTGCGTTTCCGGTTTTCAGAATAAATGCCATTGTAAATAAACGAGTGCTTCAGGGTTTTTACCAGGTGCTCTGGCTTTCCGAAATCTGCATAGTAGCCTTCTGTTTCGCCGGTGACCATCGTGTGGATAGCGTGGTGGTAATCGTCCATCCACTGCGCTGCTAACCCATAGCCACCTTGCTCTATCGGGTTGATCAGGCGCACATCGTTCAGGTCGCTTTCTGCAATCAGGTAATAAGTTCTATGCTGCTGTTCTGCCAGGTGATCTACGTGTTCCTGTAGTTCCTGCAAAAAGTGTTTGGCGCCGGTGTCGAGTATGGCGTGCACGGCATCTAACCGCAGGGCATCTATATGGAAATCGCGTAGCCACATCAGCGCATTCTGGAAAAAGAAGTTACGCACGTGGTCGGAGTGGGCATCGTCGAAGTTCAGGGCAGCACCCCAGGGCGTGTTATACTTATCGGTGAAGTAAGGGCCGAATTCATTCAGGTAATTTCCTTCCGGACCCAAATGGTTGTACACCACATCCAGCACCACCGCAATTCCAGCCTGGTGGCAGGCATCCACTAATTTTTTAAGTCCTTCAACGCCACCATAACTATCCTGCGCTGCAAAGGGATAAACGCCATCATAGCCCCAGTTCCGGCTCCCCGGAAACTGCGCGATCGGCATGATCTCAATAGCGGTTATTCCCAGATCCTGTAATTCAGGTAGTTTGTTGATGATGCCTTCAAAAGTACCTTCCTCTGAAAAAGTACCCACATGCAGCTCGTACACAATGTATTCTTCCAGCGGCAGGTTCTTCCAGTTCTGGTCGGTCCAGCTATAGTTTGGGGCTATCACTTCCGAAGGTTCGTGCACTCCATCGGGTTGCGACATGGAGGCCGGATCGGGTAATTCTTTTTCGTTGTTGAGTTTAAAACTATAGCGTGTGCCGGGTTTGGCGTCTTCAACCAAGCCCACCCAATAGCCGAACGCCTCCCGTTGCATGGCTATAGTTTGCTTCTTATCTCCGTGTATTACCACCTCTACCTGTTCCGCCTCGGGTGCCCAAACTGTAAAAGTCGTGCCCGTTTCGGGTACATAATGTGCGCCTATCTCTCTAGTTATTCCCATACATCAGCTTAAGTATACTAAGCAGGATTAACTGTGCCTGAGGAGTTAAGGTTATAGCTTTTTAGTGAAAGCAAACTATAGTTTACCGGAGTGCTTCCGTTTTCTGCATATCGTTACCGAAACTTAACCGTATGTTATAAACTTACCTGTAACCCGATGTGCAGGTGGCAAGTAACTACAGACCAAAGCATATACGATACATGGAAGGACTTGACGGAACTCACAGAGTCATCATTGAAAATGTAAAACCTGAACTTAATTGCGGCCAGTACCCGGTAAAGCGGGTGGTAGGCGAAGAGCTGACTGTAACAGCGGATATTTTTGGCGACGGACACGACGAGGTAAAAGCAGTACTGCTATACCGCCACAGCCGAAGTAAAAAATGGAATGAGGTACCCATGAAGTTCCTGGGTAACGACCACTGGCAGGCCGCCTTTGTGCCCGATGCGATGGGCATGTACGAATATACCTTGCAAGGCTGGATAGACCATTTTTATACCTGGCAAAAGGGATTGCGCAAGAAATTTGAAGCCAACCAGGACATAACTGTAGAGCTGCAGATTGGTGCACAGTTAATGGAAGAAGCCGCTGCTACTGCCAAAGCTGGTCAGCAAAAACGGTTGCACAAATGGGCGCAACAGCTGCGTGGCAATATATCGGCGGCGGATGGAGTAGAACTGGCAACCAGTCACGATGTAACCGACCAGATGAATGCCTGCTGCGAGCGGAAGAACGTGACAACCTATTCTAAAATTCTGCGGGTAGATGTGGAGCGGCAGAAGGCGCTGTTCAGCACCTGGTATGAGTTCTTTCCACGGTCGGCAGCACAGGAGGCCAACCGACACGGCACGTTTCAGGATTGTGTACGCCTGCTGCCACGCATTGCC
>DATBUF010000599.1:0-2244 GCA_036516435.1 Pontibacter sp. | reverse complement strand
CCATTTTCGCCGGGCAGGTGCATGGCGCCTACTGCAACGAAAGTAGGCTGTGCTTTCATAATCGCCGGTAATTGCGTCATCCAGTTCTTGTTACGGTCATCAACCATGTAAGAGATATCGTCTTCGCCGGTAAGTTTGTTGTAGCTTTCCGAAGCTGCCCACATCCCGGTCAGGTCTTTCTTAAAATACAGGTCTGTCAGCTGACCTGCAATTTTAACCGCTTCTTCCTTATTCTTTACATATTCAACGAGCTGCGTAGCCTGTTTCTCAATGGGGTGGTGGCTGTAGAGCAAGTTGAACTGCTGCTCCAGGGTTTCCAGCGTCATAATTTTTTTACCGTCCTTGCGGCCTTGCTGCGCAAAGTAGGCGTCCAGTGCGGTGCCGCTGTACTGCTGCAGCACTTCCTGCTTCTGATATTCTACCATCGAGAGCATGAGCAGCAGCGTCATGGGCTTCATCTGGTCCAGCATTTTCAGGTCATAGCCTATCGTTTGCTTTACCTCCTGACCCACCAGCGTGTAGTTTTCGGTGCTGAGCAGAGCCGACAGTTTATTGTCCGGCATTACCATTTTAGAGCCCATCTGCATCATGGCTGCAGAATCGATTTCCACCTCTATAACAACGCCTTTGCTTTTCTGGAAGCGGTCTTTTACTTCGGGTACCGAGTTCAGGTAGCTGTCTTTTAGCAGATGAAAGGTGCCGTACAGGTAAGAAGACTCTTTCAGGCCATTGCCGCTTATCTCCCACAAAAGCGATTTTGCTTCAGTTTTCTGAGCAGCTGTTTTTGCAGGGCGGTTCTTTACTTTTTGGGCCTCTGTAATTGCAGGGCTAAATACGAAAGCTAAAATGAGCAGGTACAGGCAGGCAATTTTGTTTTTGTTTTTCATGTAAGGTAGAAGTGTGAATTTTGATGAAGGGTATAGTTGATATTAAAAGCAATTACCGGAACTTTGGAGGCGCAGCAAAGCACTGTATATTTTATAAATGTCAGAATTACGATTGAGATGGGCAAATTAAACCTGAACTGGCAGGAGACCGATACCAAGTTTTTAGAGGCTGTACTGCTAGCTACTGGCGGCGAAGGCGCTGCCCCGCTGCAGGAAATCCTGCTGATGGCCGATGCGATAGACGGCACTGTTTTCTCGCTGAAAGAGGTGGAACAAACACTGGAAAAGCTGGTAGCGACACAAATAGTAACTATAGCTAAGAACAAACTATCGCTGAATCACGCCTTTCTGCAGCAATACGAGAAGTTAACCTTACAGGAAGGCTTAACAGAAGATAATAGCCTGCTTTTTAACCTACTGCAGCAGCAGGAAATAACTACTGAAACTATAGAAGAAGCAAAAGCTGTAGTTAAGAAATATAAGCTCAAAAACCACTACCAAGCCTATGTGGAGCAGTTTGGCGGCTAAGTTGATGTGCTGGTTTGGAGATTTGCAGATGTGCAGATTTGAAAATATGGAGATGGCCTTGCTTAGGTGTATAACTGAACTATAGTTTACGGGCTGATTCGGGCAGCCTTGTCCGAAACTATAGCTGAAGCGGATTTTCTAATCCGCGTATATAGAAACTAGGAACACTGGGATTAGGAAATCCCTGGCAGATAGCTTTCGGACTATGAAGTCAGAAAGAGCTATATCAGAAAGAGCTATAGTTGAAATCAGAATTGTAGCGACGCGATACTTTGCGTCTCTTTTTCTATAAAACAAAAGCCGCTGAGAACATCAGCGGCTTTTATACTTTAGTAGAGATCTTCAAATCCCCACATCTTCAAATTCACAAATTTTCAAATTAAGAGATCTTCTCAAATCCTAAATACGGGTGCAACACCTTCGGCATGTTGATGCCTTCCGGGGTCTGGTTGTTTTCCAGGATGGCGGCAACGATGCGTGGCAGGGCGAGTGCGCTACCATTCAGGGTATGCAACAGCTGTGTTTTGCCCGACTCGGTTTTGTAACGCAGCTTCAGACGGTTGGCCTGGTAAGTTTCAAAGTTGGATGCAGAGCTTACCTCCAGCCAGCGGCCTTGCGCGGTTGAATATACTTCCATGTCGTAGGTAAGGGCAGAGGTAAAGCCCATGTCGCCGCCGCACAGGCGCAGCACGCGGTAAGGCAGTTCCAGTTTCTGTAGCAAGCCCTGTATGTAGCTGCTCATCTCTTCCAGCACCTCATACGACTTCTCCGGCAACGAAATCTGTACAATTTCTACTTTGTCAAACTGGTGCAGGCGGTTCAGGCCGCG
>DATBUF010000598.1:0-6218 GCA_036516435.1 Pontibacter sp. | reverse complement strand
TCGAGTACTTTCGGGGCAATTTTGCAGCCACAGCCTGCACCGTGGCTATACTGCGTAAGTTTTATGGTTTGTTCGGTGTTTTCTTCCATGTTTAGAGCAGGTTGTTGGTTCTGGCGAATGCAATAATTTGCTGCGCATTCTCATCCGGATCTATAGTTTGCAGCGGCAGCTCATAAATTCGATTCTTCGGTTTAAGCTGGTACTGGTACGCTTTATCGTAGTACGACAAAGCAATTTCTACCATCTTTTCCATGTCGCCGGTAGCAATGGCATGTAGTGCCTCTTGTGTAGCCAGGCCTCCCAGGCGTTTCCTGATTTTAAGAATGGCGGCTTCCAGTTTAGCTTTATCAGTTCGGCAATATTCAAGGGCCAGTTTCCGGATGCGGAGTTTCTGGGGCACATGCATAACTATAGTTGGCCGCTCCTGCATGTATGTGTAGAGCTCGTGCGGCATCACGATGCGACCGATAGTCATGCTTTCATCTTCGAGCCAGAGCGGTTGTTGTGCATTAAGCTGAAGCAGTTCAGTGCCCAGCATGTTCTCAAACTGCTCGGTAGTTGGCTGCTCCGGCATGCCGATGCTTCCGAATGCAGAGCCCTTGTGGTTAGCCAAACCCTCGAGGTCTATAGTTTGCTGGCCGTAGTGTTGCAGGTGAGCCAGAATATCTGTTTTACCACTACCTGTAAAGCCACTGAGCACTACTATAGGCCAGTGTTTAGAAAATTGCTGCTGTATATAGTGACGGTATGCTTTGTAGCCTCCCTGCAGCAGGTGCACTTTAAACCCAGCGAAGCTCAGCAGCCAGGCCATCGCGCTACTCCGCATCCCACCCCGCCAGCAATGCAGCAGTATTTCTTTATCCGGCGCAATGGCAGTGGCTCTTTTTACGAAGTCCGACATCTTAGGCCCGAACAGGTCGAGCCCCAGCAGAACAGCCGGGTCGTGGCCCTGTTGTTTGTACGAAGTACCGACTTTTGCCCGCTCCTCATCTGTAAAAATCGGGAAGCTTTGCGCTTGCAGGATATGGCCCGCGGCATACTCTTTGGGTGCCCGTGCATCCAACGCTGGCAACTGTGCCGCTTTCTGCAAAAATGCCTCGATAGAGATTGGGTTGATCAAAGTGGCTTATTTAAGCTGGCGCAGGTACAGTTGTATGGTATTCTCCAGGCCAAAGTATAGTGCATCGCAAATCAGTGCGTGGCCTATACTTACTTCTAACAAGCCCGGTAAGTTTTCTTTTAAATACCTGAGGTTGTCCAGGTCCAGGTCATGCCCTGCATTCAGGCCGATGCCATATTCCTGCGCCTTAACAGCTGCTTTTACATAAGGTGCAATGGCAGCTTCGCGGTTTGTATGGTATTGGCGTGCATAATCTTCGGTATATAGTTCTACGCGGTCTGTACCAACTATAGCTGCCCCTTCAATCATGCTCTCCACAGGGTCTACAAAAATAGAGGTTCGGATGCCCAACGACTTCATCTCTGCAATAACATCAGTCAGGAAATCCTTATGCTTTATAGTATCCCAGCCTGCGTTGGATGTGATGGCATCCGGAGCATCAGGCACCAGGGTAACCTGCTCGGGCTTCGCCTCTTTCACCAGCTTCAGGAAGTCCGGAGTAGGGTTGCCTTCTATGTTAAACTCGGTGGTAACTATAGGTTTCAGATCATAAACGTCCTGGTAACGTATATGGCGTTCATCGGGGCGGGGATGCACGGTAATGCCTTGCGCCCCGAAGCGCTCGCAATCTTTTGCTGCCTGTACTACATTCGGTCTGTCGCCACCGCGTGCATTCCGAAGCGTGGCTATTTTGTTTATATTTACACTGAGTTTGGTCATGTTGCTGGTTAGCTGCCTGTGCAGCCTGCTATAGTTCTTTATAAACGAGATGACTAAATTAATGGAAATTTATAAAAGATGTTATGTCTGCTTTGTTGCCGCAAAAGTAAATGCCCCGTAGAAGTAGCATAACGTCCTGTGCTGATACATACTATAAAAATTACAGAAACTATGACCTTAAAAGAAAGAGTAGAAGCTGATATAAAACAGGCAATGCTAGCCAAAGATAAACCTCGCTTGCAGGCCCTGCGAAGCATAAAGTCGCTGATAATGCTGGCCGAGACAGAAAAAGGCGGTGGCGAAGGCTTAACTCAGGACACAGAACTGAAACTGCTGACCAAGGCTGCAAAGCAGCGCCGCGAGTCGGCGGAAGTATACGCCAAGCAAAACCGCGCCGACCTGGAGCAGATTGAGTTAGGCGAACTGGCTGTGATAGAAGAATACCTGCCAAAGCAATTAGACGAAGGCGACCTGCGTGTAAGGCTGGTAGAAATTATTCAGCGTGTAGGTGCAACCGGGCCATCGGACCTGGGCCGCGTAATGGGAGTAGCTTCCAAGGAACTGGCCGGGCAGGCTGATGGGCGTGCCATCTCTTCGGCAGTAAATGCGCTGCTGAACAATACAGACTTTTAACTTACAGTAAAGTAGAGGTGGCACGTTAATTTATAGTTGGCGGGCTACACTGATTATACTTATCTTAGCGCTGCTGCACGGGCTCTGTACTTGTGCAGCAGCGCTTTGGGTTTATAGTTGTACCTCCGCCATGAGCACCTTCGATTATTTTCTGCTGCTTCCTATTTTGTTTGGTGCTTTCATGGGCTTCCGGAAAGGCCTGCTTTTAGAACTGGTGTCGTTGCTGGCGCTGGTGGTGGCTATAGTTGGCGGGCTTAAGTTCCTGAATGTGGCCCTTCCCGTAGTAAAGGATATTGTAGGCGATGTAGGGGGCGTGTTGCCTTACCTCACGTTTATAGTTGTGTTTATCGGAATCATACTGCTGGTATACCTGCTCGGTTTTATCCTGAAAAAAATCATCGATTTTACACCTTTCGGCTTTTTTGATAATTTTCTGGGAGCTGTACTGGGCGCTGTAAAGTGGTGCTTTGCCATCAGCCTGCTGCTTTATGTGTCGGATATGGCCGGCATCAGCATCACCGACAAGACTGCCGCTGAATCTATAGTTTACCCAGTCGTACTCAAAACAACTCCTTACGCTTTAGATATTCTGAGTTACGTGCTGCCCTTTGTAAAGACGTTAATTGAATCGTTGAAAGGGTTCTTTTAATGCACTAATTTGTGAATGAGTTAATGTGCTCATAAGTTGGTGAACAGGATGAGAATAAAAGAGATGTATAGGTTTGGCCTCCTGTGCCTTTCAAAGATTTACTTTTGACAATTACCACATTAAAAAATTACCACATCAGCACATCATTGCATGCTCCTCCTGCTCGATAACTTTGATTCGTTTACCTACAACCTGGTAGATTACTTTGGCCAGTTGGGGGTAGAGGCGCATGTGGTGCGGAACGATGTACCGCTATCAGAAATAAAGCAGTTACCTGTTAAAGCTATAGTGCTGTCGCCGGGGCCGGGCACACCGAAGGCGGCTGGAGTAATGATGGACGTGATACAGGAATACCATGCGCGTGTACCAATGCTGGGTATCTGTCTGGGCCATCAGGCGCTGGGGGAATTCTTCGGGGCGAAGCTGGAGAAAGGAGAAAAACCCATGCATGGCAAGATTTCAGAAATCATCTGCGAGCCTGATCCTATCTTTAAAGATCTGCCGCTACAGATGCCTGTCGTGCGTTATCACTCGTTGCTACTGCGGCATACACCGCCAACTATAGTTCCGCTGGCTCACACAGCAAGTGGCGAACTGATGGCATTTAAGCATAACACCTTGCCATTGTATGCGTTACAGTTTCATCCGGAGGCTGCGCTTACTACTTATGGTTTAGGGATGCTTCAAAATTGGCTGAGTATTGCTAATATTGCAGTATAAATTTCATTTTTTTGTTTAGTTTACCTATATGGATCTACAAGTCAGAGAAGAAGGCGAATTTCAGTATATTGATGAAGGACAGGGAGAAGTGCTGCTGCTGCTGCACGGGTTGTTTGGTGCCCTCAGTAACTGGAATGGCGTCGTAGATCATTTTTCGAAAAATTACCGCGTTGTTATTCCGCTTATGCCCATCTATGAAATGTCGTTGCATAAGGCAGGTGTACCGGGGCTGGTAAGCTTTGTGGAAGACTTTGTTAAGTTTAAAAAACTCGATAACCTGACCCTGCTTGGCAACTCATTGGGAGGCCACGTGGCATTGGTTTATACGCTCAAGAATGAAGCTAAAGTGAAGCGCCTGGTGCTTACCGGCAGCTCCGGCCTTTTTGAAGATTCGATGGGGGGCTCCTTCCCGAAACGTGGCAACTATGAGTATGTGAAAGAGCGTGTAGAGTATACCTTCTATAATCCCGAGACAGCTACAAAAGAACTGGTAGATGAAGTTTTCAACATTACCAACAGCAATGCCAAGTGTTTACGTATTATAGCTATAGCCAAGTCGGCCCAGCGCCACAACATGGCGAAGGATATTACAAATATAAAAGTACCTACGCTGCTGATCTGGGGGTTGAACGATACGATAACCCCACCTTTGGTAGCACATGAGTTTAACAGGCTTGTTTCGAACTCGGAACTATATTTTATAGATAAGTGCGGACATGCGCCGATGATGGAACATCCCGAACGATTTAATAGTATCTTAGAAAAATTTCTTGCCAAAACCAGTATAGAACAACCCACATGATCGCAGAAGAGCTCATCAACCAAATGATACCGCCGCTTAAGCTCTATGATACCGTAGAGAAAGCGCTGCGCTGGATGGATGAGTTTCGGGTAAACGAACTGCCGGTGGTAAGCAACCGGAAGTACCTGGGTATGGCCACCGAGCCTGAGCTGGTAGAGCTTACCGAGCGCACCCAGACGCTGAAGGAAGTGGAACTAGACTACCAGGACATACACGTCATGCACTTTCAGCACTTCTACGACGTGATGGAAATTGCTATTAAGAACAAGGTGCAGGTGGTGCCCGTGCTTGATGATGTGCAGGAGTATATGGGCATCATCACCATCAACGATACGTTGGCAGCTTTCGGGCAAATGTCGGCGTTGCAGGGGCAGGGAAGTATACTGGTGCTGAGTATGCCTGAGCGAGACTACTCTCTTAGCCAGATCAGCCGCCTGATAGAAGAAGAAAACGCCAAGATTCTGAGCGCCTATGTTTCGCCGGATGAACTGGACCCTTACCAGATAAAACTTACTCTGAAGCTGAATGCCTCAGACCTTTCGCGCATTATTGCCACACTGGAGCGTTTCGAGTACCGCATCACAGCCCAGTTCCATGACAGCAACTCTTTTGATGTAGGTAAAGACCGCCTGGATATGTTGTTTAAATACCTGGATATATAAGAGGTGCTGCGAAAGTGGTTGCTGTTTGCTTGTTTACTGCTCGTATCTGGAGCGGCAGTTGCAGTCCCCTGTGAGGTGCCGGTTATAGTTATACAGGACGTGCAGCTAAAAGGCAACGAAGTTACCAAAGACTTTGTGTTGCTCCGGGAGCTTACGTTTCAGCCGGGCGATTCTATTGCTGCAGAAAACCTGGAGAGTGCGTTGGAGGAGACCCGGAAACGCATGTACAATCTCAGGCTCTTCCATGCTGTAAACTATAGTTACACCTGCGAGAACGGAGCAGTACAAGTTACCTACTTCGTGCAGGAGCGCGTGTACCTGTACCCGATTCCCCTCTTTGATATTGCAGACCGGAACTTTAATGCATGGCTCGAGAAAAAGGACCTGCGCCGCCTGGATTATGGGATGGTGCTTACCCGCAGAAACTTCAGGGGGCGGAACGAAGATGTGCGGCTGCGGCTGCAGCATGGCTTTAACCGGCGGATAGAACTGTCCTATCGTGTGCCCTACCTGGCGGGCAGCAGCCACTTAGGTTATGAGGTAGGCATTGCCGATTACCGTAGTCATACCATCAACTATAACATCCGGAATAACCGGCAGTATTTCTACGAGCAGGAAGAAGGAATGCCGGTCAGGCGCACGGGAGCAGGGGCAGCCATCATCTACCGGAAGAGCGTACAACAGCAATCCGCGTTGCGCCTGTCCTACCAGCACGAGGAAACAGCAGACACCATTCTCACGCTTAATCCCGATTACTTTAACACTGGCCAGGCAGAAAGAAACTATTTGCGCCTCGACCTGACTCATGTTGTAAACCGCCGGAATACTTTTGCCTACCCACTTACCGGCAGCTATTTTGATGCAGGTATCGGGCATGCATTTTTCCTGAACAACACTGGTACGGGCTTTACG
>DATBUF010000597.1:0-2665 GCA_036516435.1 Pontibacter sp. | reverse complement strand
TATTTCTCCGGCGGAATGGTAGTGCCGATAAAGAACTTACCGGTTTCCTTAAAACCCTTTACTACCACCACGTTGTTATGCGCAGCCAAGCCTTTTAAACTATGAGACACGCTGGTGCCGGTGTTCAGCTTTTTAGAATCTATGGTAATGTTGATTGCGTCTCCTCCGTTGGCATCTTTGTGTTCTTTAAATGTAAGGTCAAAGCCGTTGGCTGCAAATGCCTGCTGCGCAACTCCAAATTCGCGTTTGGTAACATCGTTTGGCCATAGCACATAAGTAACCGTTTTTTCATCTTCCACAAGTTTTGCGCCTGATGCCGGAACCAGCGGACCTTCATGCCTTACCGGTGGCGGTGGGGCGGGCAGCGCATTAAATTTCTGTTCAAGCTCTCTCACCTCCGCGGAGTTTTTGTTTTTCTCTGTTACAATTGAAATCAGTCCTTTAGCAGCTTTGCTGCCAGCTAGTTTTTGAGCGTGTTCCCCTTTAATCACATTAATGCTAATAATCTGTTTAGGGTCCAGCTTTTTGTAGGCTTCGGTTTTGTCTTCTTTTCCATCAAGGTAGTAAACCACACCATCCGGCAGGCTCTGCAGCATATCTTTAGTATCTGGTTTAACAGGTGGCGCAGGCGGTGGCGGCGGTAACAACTCTTTTGAAGGTGCCGGTGGCGCAGCAGGGGCTGCAGGTACAGGAGGCGGAGGAGGTGGTAACTCCGGTAGGTTATACTTGCGCTCAAGTTCGGTTATGCTTTTGGCGTCATCCAGGTAATAAACTTCAGTGCCACCCCCTTTCAGGCCAATTACAACTGCATTTCTATTGTTCACTACTTTGCCCCGAACGCTTTTTACTGCCGGCTTTTTCTTTAAATGCTGAACGAGCTCTTTAGGAAGCTTATCGCCCTGTGTATTGTCTGTGTCAGCATTATTCTGTTTCGTAGTTTCAGGTTTGATGGCTGTAAGCTTTTCGTAAAGCTCATTGTCAGGTAGGTATAAGCCATATTTACTAATTGCTGTAGCTATGTCCTGCTTATTGTCTAGTTGGTAGTTTTCTGTCTTACCGCCATTTACAGGAGTTATAGTTAATGTGTTGGGAGCTGTCCAGCAGGCAGACTGGAAAGTAGGGCCTTGCTTAATATAAATATCAGGACCAAGTTTATTGTAGCCTGTCATATCTGATACGTCAACTTCTGCTGCATTCCGGAAGGCAAATAATAAGGTAGCGGTAAGCGGCAGGGCAATCAGTAACCTGAGTTTACCGGCCTTACTGGTAGGCATTTTGTTCATCATGGCAATTCTTCTTTTTAATGATGGAAAATTGAATTGATTGGCAATCTGAGGTTGCGTGGCGCCTACAACTTTCAGTAAAAGGTATTGGTATTCTTTTTTGTCTACTCCGGTGTTTACCACGTTCTGGTCGGCAATAAACTCCAGGTTTTCTTTCACAGCTTTTTTCATGAGCCACGCGCCCGGGTTAAACCAGTAAAACACGGTGCTCAGTTCGGCCAGCAGTACATCCAGGGTATGCCAGCCGGTAATATGTATCAGTTCGTGGTGCAGTATCTTCTCCAGTTCATCGTGTTGGTGCTGCTCGGGGTTAAGGTAAATGGTCTGCCAGAAAGAGAAAGCCTGGCTTATAGTTTTAACCTGCCTGAACCCAATGCTCTTATAGTTGGCCGGCTCCGAAGCAGCATGAATCTTATACAGCGACACCAGCTGAACTATAAACCTGATGAGCATAACGATAGCTCCGGCCCAGAAAAGGTAAACAGGCAGTTGCCAGTAGTCGAAGGTCGGGGCCTCAACTATAGTTTGTGGGGTAATTGCCCAGGCTGGTATAGTTATGATATAGGCATTGGCAATAGGCTCATGCTTTGCAAACAGCTCCGCCAGGTCTATAAAAGGATACACCGTGGAGAACACAATGCCAAACACCAGGAAAAGCCTATTGAGGTGGTAAAACGTGAGCCGGCGGAGCGCTACATGGTACGCCAGGTAAAACAGCACCAGCGCCACATTCACTTTCAGCAGGTATAAGAGCAATTCCGGCATGGCTATTCGGCTTTTTTGTTCTCGATCATGTTGATGATTTCCTGCAGCTCTTCGGCACTGATCTTCTTGTCCTGCGCGAAAAAGGCCACCAGCTCTTTGTAGGAATTCTTAAAGTAATCGCCTACAAAGCTTTTCATGAAGCGCTTTTTATAGTCTTCCTGTTTGATGACAGGTGTGTAGCGGTAGGTATTGCCTAACTTTTCGCCCTGCACAAAGCCCTTCTTCTCTAAGTTCTTCACCGTGGAGGCCAGCGTGGTGTAAGGTGGTTTGGGTTCCTGCAGCTCTTCCAGAAAATCTTTTATAAAACCGCCGCCGGTTTCCCATATCACGAGCATGGCATCTTCTTCTTGTTGGGTCAGCTTTTCCATAGTGTTACGATGTTTTCGTATAGTTACGAAATATTCGTAATAAAAGCTACGAAAGTTTCGTAATTATTTTTAATGTGTGCGGTAGAGGCTCAGGAAGACGGTTTTTATAGTTGAAAAGGTTGGTCAGAACTATAGCTGAGAAGGCTTGCTGTGTTAATTGTAGAATTATCTGTACCTTATCTACTCAATCTGGTTTTGTTACCTATGCCACGAACTATAGTTTACATATTACTGCTGTGTTTTGGCCTG
>DATBUF010000596.1:0-5102 GCA_036516435.1 Pontibacter sp. | reverse complement strand
GCTCACATTACGGTTCCGGAAATACTGATCAAAATCGTTTACGTTTCCTTCGCCTACCTTGGCAGCAAGCACCAGCCGCTGGCTTTTAAAGATATCGTTCACGTTCACGGTCAGGTCCAGTTTGTCGTTCAGGAAGCTTTTCTTAAGGCCAGTGTTCACCCACCAGCGCGGCTCCACGATGTACAAGGCATACACGCCTTTGCCCTGGTATACCCCGTTCACCTCCAGCCTGAAATTTGCCGGGAGTGCAATGGTATGGTTCGACTGCAGCATGTAAAACACATGGTCGTTAATTACCTGCTGCTTATCTACAACAACACTGAACTCGTTATAGGATACCAGAAACGTATTGTTGGTATCCCAGTTCTTCAGGATCCTGATGGGTGCAATGGCTGTAAGGCTCATATTCTTTGAGTCGCTGACGTTGCCGATGTAGTAAACTGTAGTGGTATCTTCTACAATAATGCGGGGTATTTCGGCAATTACATTCTGGTTGTGCTGGTAGTTAAGTACCAGGTTGTAAGTTTTCCTGAATACCTGCGTAATGCCGAACGAGTTGGTATATTGTGCCTTCAGGTCCGGATTTCCCTGCCAGTAGGTGTACGGATCGCGGTAGGCGAAGAACGGGTTCAGCTGCCCATAGTTGGGGCGCTGGATGCGCCGGCTATAGTTGTAGTTTACTTCATAGTTATCGTTGAGCTTGTGCTGTATGAACAGGCTCGGGAACAGGTTGAGGTACTTTTTCCTGTCTATGTCGTTGGTGGTACGCAGCTCTCCTTTCGATACAGTTGCCTCGGCCCGCAAGCCGGCCTGCACCGTAAGGGCCTCTCCCATTTTGCTGTTCCAGTTCAGGTACCCTGCATAAATGTCTTCGTCATAAATAAAGTGGTTGGTGCGTTTTTTATCCGGTACCAGCTCACCTGTGTTGTTAAAATAAAACCTCGAGTCGTTATCAGATACTACTTTGCTGGCTTTTAACCCTGCTTCCAGTTTACGCCCGTTCGGCAAAGGTCTGGTAAAGTCTGCTTTGGCAGAATAGATGTCGAAGCCACCGGGAGTTTGGGTGTACAGAAAATTCTGGTATACCGGTCCTGCAGTTGTAAGCGAATCATAGTAGTTGTAGAAATCAGCATCTCCCCGGTTCGTGATTCTCACATAATCCAGGTCGGCTGAAAATGTAGTACCGGCAGTATCAAGTTTTGAGATGTAGTGCAGGTTTGAGGTAAAGTTTGTGAAGCGGTTGGTGTTATAGTTGTTGGCATCAATGTACAGCGTTGGTTGGTTCGGGGCATTGCCGATGTAGGTATCAGTCAGGAAATCACCGTGTAGTTTGTTTGTATTGAAGTAGGTCATAAAGCCGATCGTATGCTTGTCGTTAACCTCGTAATCGGCTCCCAGACGTACGGTGGGAGGCCCCTGCACGTCAAAATTGCCGGTGGCTACCTGGTCAAAGTACACAAGCCCTTCGTCGCCTTTAAATACACGGGTAAAAGTTGCTTCCCTGCCACCTACCCTGCGCATAAAGTCCAGGCTCAGGAAGGTATTCCAGTTGCCTGCTTTGTAGTTTACCGTACCAGAGGTGGTATAGCCGTACTGCTTCCCGTTATAGTTGGCACCTGCCGATACACTTCCGTTTATCCCGAAAAGTGTATTCTTTTTTAAGTTGATATTAAGGATACCGGATAATCCCTCGGCATCATACTTGGCAGAAGGATTGGTGATGATCTCAATATTCCTGATGTTTTCAGCAGACATACTTTCCAGCATGGCGCGCAGGTCCCGGGCAGAAAGATAGGTTAGTTTACCATCGATCATGACTGTAGCTCCGGCGCGGCCGTTCAGCTGAATGTTGCCTTCATGGTCGATGTAAACACCGGGTGAGGTAGCCAGCACATCGTAAGCCGTTTTTCCGGCGGCCAGTGCCGTGCCTTCTATACTTACCACCATCCGGTCGGCCTCCTGGGTTATAGTTGGCCGCAGTGTTTGCACGTTTACTTCCCTGAGCTGGGTAACAGCCGGGCTGAAAGGCACTTCAGCCAGTGTAACAGCCGGCTTTTGTGCTGTTACCTGCAAGCCTTTAACAGCCTTGGTTTTATACCCGATAAAGCTGATCATCAGTTCGTAATTTCCGGGCTTCAGTCCCTGAAAATCAAATTTACCTGCGGCATCCGTCAGCTTTACATCAACGGACTGACTCGTACCACTCACTAAGAGCGCAACGGTTGCAAATTCCACCGGCTTCCTGCTAACCGAATCGGTAAGTACCCCGGAAATACTGCCGGAGCTTGCAGGACTTGTGCTGTTCTGAGCCTTTAGCGGGCTTATAAAGCCAGCGCAAAGGCATAGGTATCCCAGCAAAAAAAGTATCCTTTTTTTCATAGTTAAATAGGTTAGTTGGTGTGTTAGGTGAGTTTACTTATGCCCTAAAGACAAGCGAAAGAGGAAGACGTTGCACACACTTTTACTTTTTTTGAAGTATTTATAAAATTACTGCCCGTGTGCCTTGTGGCTATACTAAAAAAGCTGCCTGTCTATAGTTACACCACGCAGGTATAACTATAGACAGGCAGCTGAAAAAGTAGCAACTATAGAATTAAATCAGAACTTCGGAGGCAGGTACTGCTTAGTGCAGCTGTTCAGAAGAACCTAACCTTACCAGCCTTCAGGCTTAGTTGTTGTTGCACCTCTTAAAAGGCGACAATCATCATGAAACGTGTAGGTAGCAACCGGATAGTCAATGTCGCGAAGGAGAATCGTAACTTCTTTTACGCTTACACCCGATACATCAAAAAAGCCGATTACCTGCTCAGCCTCATCCTGTATGTTGACTACATTCCCTTTAACTTCGGCAGGAGGCGGATCAAACACTGTTCCGGTACTGTTTTTCTGTTGTTCCAGAATGCGGAAGAATTCGTAGGCTTCGCTGGAAATGGAGTGCTGGTAAACTGTTAACTTGTTTTTCACGCCCAGGTACTTCTCGAAAGGTATAAACAGCACACCAAAATTCTTTACTTTTTTTCCATCTGTCAGGCGGTCGTCTGCTACTTTCAGCATTTCCAGTTTCTCTTCCAGAAAGCACTGTGTGCAACAGTCTTTGGGTTTGGGCAATCCCGTATTCGGGTCTTTGTATTCCCACGGCTGTGTTGATACTTCATATTGTGTGGCAAAAGACCAGCGCAGGTAGTTCTTTTCTCCGGCAGGGTCCTGGTAATCTACCATTACTTTGTAACCCGGGTGCAGACGCTTTACGCGCTCTCCGTAAAAAGCATAACTCTGGTGGTCTACTTCAAAATGAATGCCCTCTATGGGAAGTGCCTGCCGCATGGTAACCGGTGCAGAACGGTATGTTTTACCATTTGCCTGTATGTTCAGCGTGTAGGTTGTGCCTGCCTGCCCTACGGCATCGGCAGCAGCGTGCGGGTAGTAGTACCCTGCCTGGTTGTAGTAGAAAGTATAGAGCTCACCTCCACTGCCGGTAATGGTTACGGTGGCATTCTTCTCAAATTCATTATAAGGCACCGAGTGTGGCTGCGAGTAGCTAAGGCGTACATAGTTGAGCTGTGCCACATCCGTAAAATATGCCTCCACAACCAGGTGTTTCCGCTGGCTGGCCATGTCCACATCTACCGGGTCTATACATCCCATCAGGAGCACAAGCATCAGGATCAGTAACCGTCTTAACATAGCTGGTTAAAATTTAGCATTCAGGTTGATAGAAGGAATAGGTACTCCGATTATGGCTAATTTGTAAGCACTTGGCGGTGCACCATAGTAATGTTGGTAAAGCATGGAATAGGCATTCTTTCTGCCATACAGATTATACACCGACAGACCTCCGCTATACTCTACCCTGCCTTTTTTAATTGGCTCCCGGTTAAGCGAAACGTCCAACCGGTGGTAAGCCGGCATGCGCTCCTGGTTGCGCCCGGAGTAATTGGAGTATATCTGGCCTTGGTACAGGTACCAGGAATCTGCCACTGTTACCGGCCGGCCTGTGGTATAAGTAAAGTTAGCCGAGAACTTCCAGTTCGGCCACAGGTGGTAGTCTGTGAATACATTCAGGTTGATGGGCTTATCATAGTTTGAGGGGTATGGTTCTCCGTCGTTTATAGTTTCGGCAGCAGTGGTTCCCTTTATCTGGCGCATCGAACGGGAATAGGTTAAGCTTACCCAACCCCTCAGGCGTCCCAGGTTCTTCTTCACCATCCACTCTGAACCATAGGCATAACCATCGCCAAAAAGCAGGTCCGACTCCAGCGAATGGTTCAGCAGGAGTGTCGCTCCGTTTTTGTAATCTACCTGGTTGTAGAGTAGCTTATAGTATACCTCCCAGTTAAACTCGTACTTACTTTCCGTGTCAGCGTAAAAGTAGCCTACGGATAGCTGGTCGGCTATCTGAGGGGCAATGTGCCTGTTCGATAGTTTCCATACATCTACCGGCGTTATGGCTGCGGTATTAGAGATCAGCTGAATATACTGCCGTGTCCGACTATAGCCAGCCTTTATAGTTGCCCCCTGCGAAAGAGAATACTTAACAGAGGCCCGTGGCTCCAGCCCATGATAAGAAGAAGCAATTTGCCCCGTGCCATAGTAGAGGGTGTCTATAATATTCTGGTCGTTGCGTGGCTTTCCTTCTGCATAAACATAGGTTGCAGCAGGGCCAATCTTGGAAAAGTGAGAGTACCGCAACCCCAGCGAGACAGAAAGCCTGTCGCTCAGGGTAATTTCATCGTTTATGTAAAGGGCATTCTCTACGCCATAGTCCTTCTCCAGCGTACGACGGTTAAAGCTGGAGGTACCGTGCGGCACCAGGTCTCCCGGCTCAATCCTGTACAGCGATGCTTCTCCCCCGAAATCAAGCTGGTGCCCTTTTTTACCGAAGTACCCGAAATCAATTTTAGCCTGCGTCAGGTCTACGCCGGAATGAAGCTCAAACTCCTCTCCCTCTGAGAGTCCCTCCACCTTATTTTTATAGTTGCTTTTTACAAGGGTGGCAATACCCGTAAACTCATTACTGAACAGGTGGCTCCACTTTACAGTACCTAATGTATTACTCCACTGATAGGTGGTATCGTTCGGAAATTTAAAGCCATCGTTGCTAT
>DATBUF010000595.1:0-4216 GCA_036516435.1 Pontibacter sp. | reverse complement strand
ACTCAAAAGTATAGCGGTAATATGGAGGCAGTAACTGAAGAAAGTCGTGCAGCCGCGCTGCATTCACACTCCACATGGGCGGTAACTGGAAAAGAATAGGGCCAAGTTTTTCCTCCAGCCTGTTCACGTTTGTAAAGAAGCGGCTCAGTCCTTCCTGCGGCTCTTTCAGCTTCTTCATGTGGGTGATGTAGCGGCTGGCCTTTACAGCAAATATAAAATCATCGGGCACGGCTGCCCGCCAGCTGGCAAAAGTTTCGGCAGAGGGCAGTTTGTAGAAGGAATTGTTGATCTCTACTGTACTAAAAAAGCGGGTATAGTAATCTGTAAAGCCTTTGCTCTTTACTTCAGGCGGGTAAAAGGTTCCCATCCAGTGCTTATAGTGCCACCCTGATGTTCCGATGTGTATGCTGTGCTCCATAGGTTATAAAGTAAGGTAAGATATACTGTGGAGTACCAGCTGTAGTTTTCGGTAGCCGGAGCGCGGTAACTGCCTGCCATCCCCGGTAAACTATAACCGCTGCAGAATGCATCCGTTAATAAAGACATGTTTTATATTTAAGACTTTAGAAACGATGGCAAGAAACAACAGAAACGAACGCGATATGTCGTATGGCGGCTATTATGGCACAAGCTCTGATGGGGGCTACTCCCAGGATTACGGTAACCTGAACAGATCCTCTGGACGGGACGGCGGCCGTGAGATGGGTGCGGGCCGCAGCATGCGCGGCAACGATTACTACCACGATGCTGACCGGGAATTCAGGGGATACGACCGCTCCCGCAATTTTGGGGCACATGCCCGAGGCGATATGAGTGGCGGCACACGCTACGGCGAGGGAGGGAGCACTTACGGAGGAGGTTCTGCTTACGGCCATTCAGACTATGGCTACTCCAACAGGCAGCACCACCAGGATTACGACCGCAACCGCGATAACGACCGCTACAGAACAGGTGGTAGCGAAGATTACATAGATTATAGCAGCCGCAACTATGGCAGCTTTGGAGGTAGCCGGGAAGAAGATTACCACAGCCGTGGCCACTACAACACCGGCGGCCGTGGCCGCGACAGAAACGATAACTATAGTTACGGGCAGAACAGCTACGATCGCAGCAGCGGGTACGATCGGTCTTACAGGGGTATGCCGCAGGGCTACGGCTCTACGGGGTACAACGAGCGTGACCGTGACCGGGAGCGAAGCACCTACCGCGACTATAACGACCGCGACAACTATAGCCGCAACAGGCACCGCAACGATGAGGAGCGCTACAGGTAACCAAACTATAAGCAACACGACAGCACCTGCCACAGCCGGCAGGTGCTGTCGTGTTAACTCCTGCACATACAAACTGTTGAAGCTGTAAGCCGTTTAGTACAACTATAGTTCGATACACAACCTTAAAGAGAAAGCTATGGAAAGAGACGAAAGAAACAGATATTACCACGGGGGCGCAGGCGATGAAAACCGCAGAGACTGGGACCGCAACAGCCGGGATGGCGATTTTGGAAGAGATTACGAAAACCGCTTCCGGAGCAGCCGGGACCGCGATCAGGATTACAGACGCCACTACCATGCCCTGGAAGATGAGTACGACCGGAGTGTGCAGGGCAATGGCCCGGGTATGAGCACGATACGGCAGGGCTACGGCATTGCCAGTTTCGAGGGTCGCGACCGCTTTACTGATACCGGCGAAGACATTGCCCAGCGCATGCGCCGCGACCGCGAACGCCTGCAGCAGCAGGGGTATGGCTCAGGACAAATGGGTGGCTACAGTGGTTCGGCTTTCGGGGGCTCCAACTATAGCTCGCACGGTGATTTTGGCGGTGCGTCCAACTATGGCTCTATGAGCGGCGGTGGCGGCAACGTAGATGAGTACGTGTCGATGTCGGGATATGGCGGCGACCGTGGCAGTATCTCCAACAACCACGACAGAGGGGTGCCAGACTATAGCAATAGGCAATTCGGCGATCAGTATGGAGAGGGGCTGGGCTCTGGCAGAGGAGGCACGGGCCGGGGTAACTATAGCTCCTTCAGCAACTATAGCCCTGATAACTACAGCAGCTCCAAAGGAAATGACAAGTACACCGGCTACAGGCACCAAAGCAACTCCGGCAACTATAGTTCTGACTACAACAACAGAGATAGGGGCGGTTACGAGAACTACGATCCGAATAACCGCTGGAATTCCTGAGGATAACTTGTAAATAGAAGCCGGTTTTAACAGCCGGCTTTTTACATCTGCTAATCAAACATAAACTGTATACTTTTGCCTGTCTGCAAGCTTAAACTATAGTTGCCATGAAGAACCGAAGCGTAGAACGATTACTTTATGCCGAAGAAGTAGACATGAACGGTACACCGGTGCGCCAGCCTTTCCCGACCGGGCAGGTAGACCAGGTTGATCCTTTTCTGTTGCTGCACCACCATACCACAACTATACCGCCGGAAGAGGAGCCGCGCAGGGCCGGGATAGGGCCGCATCCGCATAGGGGCTTTTCGCCGGTTACGTTTGTGTACAAAGGAGGCGTGCACCACCGCGACTCGCGCGGAAACAACAGTGTGGTGTATGAGGGAGGAACGCAGTGGATGGATGCCGGTATGGGAATTATGCACAGCGAGCGCCCGCCACACGACATTCAGGAAAGAGGCGGTGTGCAGGAGATTATACAGGTATGGATAAACCTGCCCCGGAAATATAAAATGATACAGCCTGCTTACCAGCCGTTGCATGCCGGCGATACACCGCTCGTAGCCGGAGAAGGCTACCAGGTGCAGGTAGTGGCTGGAGAGTTTGCAGGCGTGCTGGGACCCGTTAAAACACTTACTCCTTTGCTGGCGCTTCGTATTACACTGGAGGCCGGCGCTACCTGCCAGGTGCCCATACCAGCAAACTACAATGCCTTTCTGTACTTACTCGACGGGCTGGTTATGTTAAAAGATTTTGGGCTAGTGGAGGCAAATTACGCTGCCGTGCTGCAAAACGATGGGGAAGGTTGTACCATTACTGCCCGGGAAAGTACACGCATCCTGTTGCTGGCAGGCGAACCACTTGATGAAGAAGTTACGATGTACGGCCCCTTTGTGATGAACACCCAAATAGAAGTAATGCAGGCTATGCGCGACTATCAAATGGGTAAAATGGGCATCCTGATCGAAGATTAACTGTTGCCAAGCCTAACGGTGGGTGCTGTATGGCAGAATCTATAGTTACCTTAGTAACCGGGCCAGCATATCTTCAATTTCATTCCTGGTACTTACCAAGCCGCAGTCGCGGAGCAGGCCTTTTTTGTAGGTGGCAATAAAGGGGGCACTGCTGAATTTTACTTCCTTGCTCGATACCGGGTTCTCGATGGCATCCATGCGCAGAAAAAGAATGTCCTTGTAATCATTCCGCCCGGCCATTTCCTCAAACGTGGGTGCAAGTTCCTTGCATACTTTGCAGTCTTTATCTATAAACTTCACAATTACATAATCATGCTTGTACAAAAGCTGGCGAAGGTCGGCATCAGAGGCATCGTGGATTGTAGTCATATTAACTGTTTAGTACTTGTTTTGATAACGGCAAAGCGAAGCAGATTGTTGAAATTTAACAGTGGCCTTGGCAACTTTTCAGAATACTTGGCAGTAACTATAAAAAACATATCCTATATCCTATGTTTAATGCCGTTCACCAAATAGGCAGGGACTCTTGTTTTACTTTTTAATTTTATGACTAATTTTATAAATAAATGAACTATAAGCCCTTCGGCTTTGTATATTCAGATAACAAGACAACTACTATGGAAGAACTGGAAAGATTAAAGGCAGGGCTGGATAGCAGCCACACGATGCTGCTAAAAGCCAACGATGAGGGACTGAATTGCTCCTTTATAAAGTACGGGCTGGTGCAGGATAACTTTCTGGTAAAAGATGAAGACCTGGCACAGGCTCTGAAGCAGGCCGGTATAAACGGTGTGGTAGAAGGATACTCTTTTGACAAACTGCGGAACAACTATGGCTGGTTCTCGCTGAAGGTAAAATCTAAAAAGCTACTGAAAGAACTGAAGTAATAGCCGGAGAATAAACCGGCAGTTGCCTGAACCGCATCATTTTGTGTTTAGCAACCTTACAAGCTGTATTCAATAAGGTTTATATATTTTAAGGCCGCTTTCATGAGCGGCCTTAATTTTTTTTTACGCCTGCTCCTGGTGCGGTAAAAGGTTGCGTACTATCCTGTA
>DATBUF010000594.1:0-3132 GCA_036516435.1 Pontibacter sp. | reverse complement strand
TTCTGCTTCTCATAATCAAAGTCCATGCGGCCGATCATGTCGATGTTGATGTTGGCTACAGTATTTTCCAGCGGGAATACCGGGTTCTCAGAATAGTACTCAGAGCCTAGCAGGCCTTTTTCTTCGGCAGTAACCGTCATGAACAGAATGCTGCGGCGCGGGCCGTGACCTGCTTTCTTTGCCTGGGCAAATGCTTCCGCCATCTCAATTACGGCTACTGTGCCGGAACCATCGTCGTTAGCACCGTTAAAGATCTTGTCATCGCCCGGGGCATTTTCATCTATCCCAACGTGGTCGTAATGCGCTGTAATAACAATGAGCTCATCTTTCTTGTCAGAGCCCTCAATGTAGCCCAGCACGTTTTCAGTTGGCACCGGCGTGGATATGCGGGCAGTTACTACCTTCACGTCTTTAGCCGGTGTAAAAGTAGCGGCAACCGGCTTGCCAGCTTTAGTTACCTGGCTGTTGTAGGCCGTTAATTTATCAGGAGTAGTGCTCAGGAGGGCTGCACCGGCTGCAGGAGACACAAACATAACAGCTGCATTGTCCTGAGTGGCTTTGCTCTTTAAACCAAGAGACGGGCGGGTGGCAAAAGATTTATAGCGCTGTGTAAGGGTGTTAAATTCATTGGCGGTAGTACCCATAACTATAAGCACGCTCTTGGCACCGCGCTTGGTGGCGGCGTTGCGCTTGGTACGGTAGTCGTTGCCCCAGTCAGAGGTTTTATCAGTGCCGCTGATCAGGTAGTTGCCATTGCTGCCTTTAGGTTCGCCGGCCAGTACTACTACCATTTTGCCGGTTACATCCAGGTTAGCGTAGTCAGAGTACTTCTCATCATCAATGCCGTATCCAGCGAATACTACGTCAGCGGCCTGTTCGGTTTGGTACGGGGAGCTGCCCAGCACAAAAAAGTCCTGCAGCATGGTAAACTTCTTGTTGCCAACTGCAATGTGGCCATCACCCCACTGGCTCTTTTCCAGGTCAAACGACTGGTAGTATGGGTTTACGGAGTTGCGTACAGGGCCCATCAGACCATCTTCTCTAAACTCGCGGGCAATGTACTCAGCAGCCATCTTTTGGCCTTTTGAGCCGGTGTCGCGGCCTTCGTACTCGTCTGATGCAATGATGTGCAGGTGCTTGGAGAGATCAGCAGCTGTAATGGTGTTGCCGTAGGTAGAGGCAACAGCGCGGAGCTTCTCAGCATCCGTAACCGGAGCTTTGGAGGTGGTATTGTTGGTGGAAGCACAGCCTGAAGCAAGCAGAGCCGCCAGCACAAAACCGTAAGTGTGCAGGTGTTTCATTGTTTTAAGGTATGGGTGTGTTGTATAGTTTGCTATTGTTTATAAATGAGTACTGTAGCGAAGGCTGCTACCCCCTCTTTTTTACCTACAAAGCCCAGGTGCTCGGTAGTAGTGGCCTTAATGGAGATGTCGTGCTCCGGTATGCCCATTACTTCGGCAATGCAGGCTTTCATGGCTGGTATATGCGGGTTTAGTTTAGGCTCCTGCAGGCAAACAGTAGAATCTATGTTGCCGATCTCGTAGCCTTCCAGTGCCAGCAGGTGTACTACTTCTTTCAGCAGAATTTTGCTGTCGATGCCTTTGTATTTGGGATCTTTATCGGAGAAGTGATAGCCAATATCGCGCATGTTGGCGGCACCCAGCAGAGCATCGCAGATCACGTGTAACAATACGTCGGCATCGGAGTGGCCCAGCGCGCCGTGCGTGTGTGGTATTTTAATGCCGCCCAGCCAGAAATCGAGCCCTTCCTGTAGTTGGTGCACGTCGTAGCCGAAGCCGGTTCTGATCTTTAATTTCATAGGTATAGGTAAGTGCTTATCTGAAGCAATATATCGCAAAAGGTAAATCTAAGTGAATTTACGGTCAAGTGGTAGTGTAAGTGCAGTTTCTTTGACTCAAGGAGCGGGGGATGGTTTAATGGCCTCTCCGCTTTATAAACCTCCGTTGTGTTATGGCGTTAAGCTGAGAGCAAACTATAAACTACAAAGCTATGAGAACAACTACCTTAACAGCCTGCCTGCTGGCTACCCTGCTGCTAAGCTGTGGCGGCGAGAATACCAACAGTAACGTGCAGGCACCCGGCGGCGATAAAACAACAAAATCTGCAGCGTTGGAAGCAGGAGCCGCTATGCTGCAGGATAAAACCCCGCTCAGCAAAGTGAATATGTACCTGGATGGCTTTCATTTTTACAACGGTTTTCCGGAAGGCCAGATGGAAGCGCACCACTATGTAACACAGCTGAACGAAGACGTGCACCAGGCAATAATATTTGACGGAAATGGTGAAAATGCCAAGTTGATGGGAGTGGAGTACATCATCTCGGAAAGATTGTTTAAGCAGCTGCCCGAAGACGAAAAGAAACTATGGCACAGCCACCACCACGAAGTAAAATCGGGCACGCTGATAGCACCGGGCATACCAGACGCAGCAGAGCACGAACTGATGGAGAAGCTGGTAAGTACCTACGGCAAAACTATCCACACCTGGAATACGGACCGAGGCCTGGAGCTGCCCATGGGCGCTCCCATGCTGATGATGGGCTTTACTAAAGATGGTCAACTAAAACAGGGACTGGTAGCGGAGCGGGACAAGCGATTTGGCGTATCTACGGCCGAGAAACGGAAACAGCGTGAAGACATTCCCATGCCAGCGCTCGTGCCCGGCGCCAACGCCTGGGAGCAAGGCGAAATACGCCAGTTCCAGATTACCAACAAAGCACCGGATATGAGGGCGATGGGACACTGATATGCCTGCATCAGAATCTGCAGGGTTACTATGAATGAAGTTTGAGCTATAGTTTAGCAGTTATCGCTATTTGCTGGCGTGACTATCTGACCCGGGGTTGAGGAGGGTTAATGAGATTGGCTATAGTTATAGTTTGGGGTTATAGTGCTATAGTTGCTGTTTTACCCCATCACAGCCTTTCCTTAAAAACAGGGAAAGGAACCCGGCTATAGTTTGGCCCTGTGGCCCAGCCGGATTGCAAATCCGACACCATAAAAAGGACACGGGTTGCAAACCCGCGCCAGCAGCCTTGGCTATAGTTGCTGCTGGTATAACCCACCCCTACCCCTCCTAAGAGGGGACTTTCTGCCATTGCTATAGGTTTAT
>DATBUF010000593.1:0-3252 GCA_036516435.1 Pontibacter sp. | reverse complement strand
CGTCTGTCTGGGTGCTGGCATAGTAAGTCTGGTTTAGGGTACGGTTGTCCAGTGTCTTTTGCCAGTGAGGCAGAGTAGCCTGTAAACCTGCCTGGTGCGTTAAAATATCCCGCAGTACAAGTCCTTGTTTGTTGGTGCCTTTCAGCTCAGGCAGGTAGGTAGATATTTTCTCATCCAGGTTGATTTTACCCTGATCTTTGAGGAACATAACAGCCTGCAGCGTAGCCGCTACTTTTGTAATAGAGGCAATGTCATAGATCGTGTTATTTGTAACAGGCTTTTCTTTGGTATAAGTATAGTACCCGTACGATTTGTTGAAAATTACGGTGCCATCTTTTACCACCATTACCTGTGCACCCGGCGTGGCAGCATACGCTATCGCTTCCAGGGCTATGTTGTCAATCTGCGCCAGCACTTTCGAGTCCATGCCTACACTTTCGGGTACACCGTACTTCAGGCGGTTTAAGGATGGGGTGGCAATACCTGTTCCGGACTTATACTTTGCTGAAGCTGATACAGGCAACTTACCTTTGGCACCACGGGCACCGAATATGACCTGGGCCATCAGCGATTGTGAGACCGGGTTATCTTCATAGCCTACTGTCAGCCAGTTAGCATCCTCGAAAAATTTTAAACTATAGGCATTGCCCATTACAGCAACTATAACCTTTTTATTGGTGCGGCTCTGCAGGTAATGTATAAAAGCACGTGTACCCAGGCCAATGCCAAAATCACGGGCTGGCGTGATGTTCATGTTATGAATGCTGACAATAACCACATCGTGCCCCTCAAGTTGTGGAATGATGTTGGTGAAAGCAGAATCAGGTGCAAAGCGATCGGAGATAGAGAATTTGGCGACAGGCGCATAGTTGCCCAGCATCTCCTGAAACTTGTTATTGGGTGCTACACCCACAGCCACCGAGGCAATACTCAGGGTATCGAGGTTGCGGAAGGGCAGCAGGCTGTCTTTGTTTTGCACAACAGTTACCGCCTGCTCGTATAGTTGCTCCTGCACTACACTGGCCAGCGGGCGCACCATGTCCTGCTTCAGGTTAGCCAGCTGCACGGGTTTATAGTTGTTCAGGCCTACCCAGTACTTGGCATGTAAAACTTTACGCACACGTTGGTTCAGCTCTGTTGTATCAATCTGCCCGGCAGCAATGGCAGCTTTAATTTTAGATATCGCAGTTGGTACATCCTCCGGGAAGAGCAGCACATCGTTGCCGGCCATAAGCGCCTTCAGGTCTACTTCGCCTGGTTTATAGTAATTGGCAACGCCTTTCATATTAAGGGCATCCGTAAACACCAAGCCTTTGTACTTCATTTTATCTTTCAGCAGGCCGGTAACTAGTGGCTTGGAGAGGGTAGTTGCCAGGTTTTTGGTGCTGTCGATGTTAGGCATGTACAGGTGTGCTACCATTACGCCCATTACGCCGGCATCAAACGCCTTTTTGAAGGGGTAAAGCTCTACTTCGGTCAGGCGTTTCATGTCGTGCTTGATCACGGGCAGTGCCAGGTGCGAGTCTGTGTCAGTGTCGCCGTGGCCCGGGAAGTGCTTGGCAACGGCAATAATGCCATGGTCCTGCAGCCCTTTGATGTAAGCAATACCACGCTTGGTTACCTCTTCTTTCGACTCGCCGAACGAGCGGTTACCAATTACCGGGTTGGCCGGGTTCACGTTTACGTCCATTACCGGGGAGAAGCTCACGTTAACACCCAGGCGTTTCATTTTCAGGGCAATCTCACGGCCCATCAGGTACACGTATTTTTCGTCGCCAATAGCGCCCAGCGTCATTTGCTTGGCAAAGTTCATGCTGCTGTCCAGGCGCATGCTCAGGCCCCATTCAGCGTCCATGGCAATCAGCATGGGTACTTTCGCCTCGCCCTGGAAACGGTTGTTCAGGCGTGCCTGCCGCTCCGGGCCACCCTGCATAAACATGATGCCACCAATGCCGTAACGCATTACCAGTGTATCTATCTCGCGGAAGTGTTTTTCGTCTTTGTTAGAGTAAGCGGCCACCATAAACAGCTGGCCCAGGCGCTGGTCCGGAGACAGAGTGTTGAAGACGCTATCTACCCAGTTTTTCTCTTTTACGCCCACAACAATCTCTTCTGACGGCGATAACGACATCAGAGGGCCCATCCCGAGAAAAATAAGTATAAGCAATCCTAAACTAAAACTCTTCAACATCCTGCGTTGGTATTTATATTGGAACAAGTCGAAATTAAGCCTATTTTTGCAAAAGGCGGTTCGGGGGAAAAATGGGTGTGGCGGCAAGTCTGATTCATCTCAAAAAAGGCTGCCTGAACGCTGAAAAGCAAGGAACAGGAGGCTTATACTACCAATAACAGGGAAAACTATAAACCAGTGCCTTTATGCTGCTAACGACCCGCGACCCGAAATCCGTACATGCTGATTTTGCAAATTTAGGGAGGAAAATGCCGGCGCTTTTATAGTTCGCCAAGTGCCTTTTCTTAATCCGTCTGTAAATTAGTAATAAATTTTCATCAGAATAAGTTCTGTTTTTACAAATTAGCAAAAGTCAAAAATCTGGCCGCTTTTAATGGCAGGTCAGGTTTTCTGCAATTTTCGATTTAATTAGCAATCTACCGGATGCCCGATATTATTAATTTACTGCCAGACTACTTAGCAAACCAGATCGCTGCCGGAGAGGTGGTGCAACGGCCTGCTTCAGTAGTGAAGGAATTACTGGAGAATGCCATCGATGCGAAGGCAACCAGTGTGCAGCTGATCGTGAAGGAGGCAGGCAAACAATTAATTCAGGTAGTGGACAACGGCAGCGGCATGAGCGAAACTGATGCCCGCATGTGTTTTGAGCGCCACGCCACATCCAAGATAAAAAGTACCGAGGACCTGTTCCGCATCCGGACGATGGGCTTCCGGGGCGAGGCCATGGCGTCGATTGCCGCGGTGGCCCAGGTGGAGCTTAAAACAAGACCTCACAACGCCGATGCCGGAACAAAGCTGATAGTAGAAGGCTCTGCTATAGTTAGCCAGGAGCCGGTTGTGACCCCTGCAGGCACCAGCATAGCTGTTAAGAACCTGTTTTATAACGTGCCGGCCCGCCGCAATTTCCTGAAGACGAATGCAGTGGAGATGCGCCATATTCTGGACGAGTTTCAGCGGGTGGCGCTGGCTTACCCTGATATTGCTTTTTCGCTGTACCATAACGAGGTAGAAGTTTTTAACCTGCCTGCTGCCAAGCTCAGCCAGCGCATTATTGGTGTTTT
>DATBUF010000592.1:0-2051 GCA_036516435.1 Pontibacter sp. | reverse complement strand
TACGGAGATCAAATCGATACGCGAAGGCAAGGTGAACATGCAGGACGGATATTGTGTGTTTCAGCGGGGAGAACTATGGCTGCACAACATGCACATCTCTACCTACACCGAGGGAACGCACTATAACCACGAACCCATGCGGGCCCGCAAGCTGCTGCTCAACAAACGCGAGCTCAACAAGCTCGAGAAAGGCGCGCAGGAGCAGGGGGTAACCATCATTCCAACCCGTGTTTTCATCAACGACCGCGGTTTTGCCAAAGTAGAAATTGCCCTGGCCCGCGGTAAAAAGCTGCACGACAAACGCGAAGACATCAAAGCCAAAGACGTAAAGCGCGAAATGGAGCGAAGCGGGTATTGATAATTTTGAATTTTGATTGAGCGAATGAGTGAATATTTTGCCATTTTGCTCTTGATTTTTATTCAGACATTCAAAATTCACTCACTCAAAATTAAAATAAAGTGGACTACGGAATAAGTATGCTGAGCCTGGTGCCAATGCGCGCCGAACCGTCAAACAAAGCGGAACTGGTAAGCCAGTTGCTGTTTGGGGAGTGCTACGAGGTCATCAGCCGCCAGGAGAAGTGGGTGCGCATTCAGCTGGCTACGGATGGGTACCAGGGTTGGATAGACCAGAACCAGCATACCCCCGTAAGCACCGCCTATTACCAGGAATGGAAACAGGCTCAGCACCCGCGCGCGATGGACCTGGTGCAGGTCATCAGCAATGCTGAGGAGCGTATTCCGGTCGCAATCGGTGCTTATCTGCCGTTTTTTGATGGCATGAACGTATGCATTGACGGGCAGGTGTACCATTATAGCGGCCGTGCCTCTAACCCCGATGCAGCTGCCACTACAGCACAGCTGGTGAAAGTAGCCCATAATTTTACGAAAGCCCCTTACCTGTGGGGTGGTAAGTCGGTGTTTGGGGTAGATTGTTCCGGCTTTGCGCAGCAGGTGTATGGCATTTGCGGCGTGCAGTTGCCCCGCGATGCGTACCAGCAGGTAACAGCAGGCGAAGAAGTGCATTTCGTGAACCAGACGCAGCCCGGCGACCTGGCTTTTTTCGATAACGAGGAGGGGCGCATCATACACGTAGGTATTGTGCTGGAAGACCAGAAAATCATACATGCCAGTGGTGAGGTGCGCATTGATAGCCTGGACCACAACGGTATTTACAATGCCAGCCGCAAGCGTTATTCTCATAAACTCCGCCTGATCAAGCGCATCTTTCCTGCCTGAACTATAATTTTCCGGGTGCCGGTACCGTAAGCCAGCGGTTTTTTCCGTAGAAGCTTATGTTAAAGTATCGCGCGCACCCTATGAAAGATAAAGTTCTCATCCTGAACCAGGACTTCAGTGCCATTGCTGTTTGTTCTGTATACAAAGCCTTCCTGCTTGTTTACCTCGATAAAGCTGAAATGGTAACCAGGTCTGAAACAGAAGAGCTGCGTACCATCAGTAAAGTATATCCTGTACCCTCGGTTATCCGGTTGCAGCGCTATGTGCATGTACCATACCATGGCATTGCCCTGAGTCGGCATAACATCATGCGTCGTGATAACTACACCTGCCAGTACTGCGGCACGGTAAAGAACCTGACCCTGGACCACCTGCTGCCGCGCTCCCGGGGAGGAGGGAGCAACTGGCAAAACCTGGTTACTGCCTGCACCCGCTGCAACACTCGCAAAGGCGACCGCACTCCAGAAGAGGCAGGCCTGAAACTACTTCACAAACCTATCCGCCCATCGCTGCAATACTTCCTGAAAATGCACCTGAATACCAGCAACCAGGACTGGGGAGTTTACCTGGGAGTGCAGGAATAGTAGGATTATAGTTATGCTAAAGTAATTAGCTGTATACATTCAAGCTATAGATAATCAGGTGATCATGTTGTTGTGTATAAAGTGTAACTATAGGGGATAAATATAAATAGGAGTTTTAGGGCTCATGCTGCTGTTTCGCCTGCTCTACAGTTACCAAACCGTAGAACCCGCCCAAATTATAGTTGAAACTACAGCACTATAACCGAAACTATAGTTTGCTCTTCCAGA
>DATBUF010000591.1:0-3940 GCA_036516435.1 Pontibacter sp. | reverse complement strand
AGGGCTTTTCTGTTTTTAGGCTTTTGCCTCCACAAGCGGTTCTGGTGCCACTCTCAGCCTCGCTGAGTATCCAAGTCCTACATTCCCTTGATATATGCTCCCTATCTTAACTGTATCCGAGTGTAGCTCCTGAACGAGGATTTATAGTTCAGCTGATAGCAGCCGTTATAGTTAATAATACCCTGAAAACTATTCCTGCAATACACGTACAACGTACCGTTTCCGATCTTTTCTTGATCAGATATCTCCCTCTGTTTAATAAATAGCTACTATGAATAGGTTAAGTTTGGTTCTGGCGCTGCTGGTTGCCAGCCTAAGTGTATCAGCACAGCAACGTTCGTCGGTACAGCACAGCGTGTATGTGGCTGCAGGATTATCTATTGCTCCGGAAGATCTGGCGGGTATAAAAGGGATAGATAACAAAGGATATGTGGAGGATGGATCTACAGTTGCAGTAAGTTACCTGGCAGAAGTACGTCGTTATGTAGGAGTGGGAGCAACTATAGGGTACAGCCGTAATAACCTGAATGCGGATGCTATAGCAGGTGCGGCCTCTTCTGAAATTAAAACGGAAGCCTATGCACACTCCTTTCTCACAGCCGATATTTATGGCATATACCCTGTAAAGCAATGGCGCCTGTACGGCCGCGTCGGCTTAGGCATGGTGTTGCCGGGAGCATGGCAAATGCAGGTCACCAACAGCATGGGGAGCGGCACGGTGCAAAGCAGGCGTAAGCTCGTTCCGGGCTACTCAGCGGGCATTGGGTTCACGTATGCCTTAAGCAAATTTAATGTAGGATTAGACTCAGGTTTGCTGGCTTCTAAGCCTGAGTTTGAGGCAAGGTCGGCTAGCGCCAGCACTTCTAAGAAGCAATGGGTTTCGGTTTTTAACCACACCATCAGGGCAGGTTACCGGTTTTAGTAACGTGCCCTTTACCTGGACAGGTCCTGTGCCCGGTTAGCGTCTATAGCCAGTAAGATATAAAGCAGAACCGTAAACGACCATAGCGAAGAACCACCGTAGCTAAAGAAAGGTAGCGGAATACCCACGACAGGAGCTAAACCAATCGTCATGCCGATGTTTACCAGGAAATGGAAGAAGACGATGGAGGCCACACAATAGCCATAGGTCCGGGCAAAAACTGATTTCTGCCGTTCGGCTATAGTTACAATCCTGATCATTAACGCCAGGAACAGGGCAATAAGAATGGTGCTCCCGATCCAGCCATGCTCCTCTCCGATAGTGCAGAAGATAAAGTCGGTACTTTGTTCCGGCACAAAGTCAAACTTAGTCTGAGTGCCCTCCAGGAAACCCTTGCCCCACAGCCCTCCTGAGCCAATCGCGATCTTAGACTGGGTTACATTCCAGCCATAGCCTAACGGGTCGGCTTCCGGGCTGATAAGCGCTTTAATACGGTTCTGCTGGTGTGGCTGCAGCACATCGTTGATAAAGTAGTCCACGCTAAAAATCATGGCCACAATCAGCAGCAGCAGTGCCACCATAGACTTTATGCGGCGCATCAGGCGGTAGTCCAGCCAGATAGCAGCCCCCATTAGCAGCACAATGCCAGCTATAAGGTATAGTTTGGGAATAAGTAAGGTCAATATAAAAATAGCTGCTGCAGACCCGCCAATGATCAGGATGAGCGGCGACATACCCTCGCGGAAATAAGCAAGCACGAAAGCAGCAAATACCAGTGCCGAGCCTGTTTCGTTTTGCAGAACGATAATAGCCGGTGGCAGCAAGGTAATAAGTGCCAGAATCATCTGGTCCTTCATGTTTTGCTGGCGCAGGTTTACATTGCTCAGGAATTTAGAGGCAGCCAGTGCGGTGGCAAACTTGGCTAATTCGGCAGGCTGCAGGCGCGCACCGCCACCCAGGTCTAACCACGAACGCGAACCGGCAATAGGGTTTGCTACAGCCAGCGTAAAGAGCAGCAACAGTATAATAAACCCGTAAATAGGATAAGCCAGGTGTTCGTATATCTTATAGTCTACGGCCAGCATCATCGTTATCAGCACTACAGAAGTACCAATCCAGAGCAGTTGCTTACCCGAGTTAATATCAAAGCTGAAAATGTTTACTACGTTATCCGGACTGTACACTACAGCGTAGATATTCATCCAGCCCAGGGCTATCAGCAGGAAGTATAGCAGCACAGTTACCCAGTCCAGGTGTTGCAGCATGTTACGCGAGGTGCGCCTGCTGCTCCGGGTAGCAATTTTATACTTTGGTATAGTTTGTTCTGCTGCCATTCGCTTACTTCGATTTTATGTTGAGGTATTCGCGGCTGAGCACCCACTTCTCCTGCTCTTTTATAGTGACCGTGTCAGTCAGGTACTTCTCGATCATCAGACCGGCAATTGGCGCTGCCGACTGCCCGCCCCACTTGCCGTGCTCCACATAAACAGCAATCGCAATTTTAGGGTTCTCTTTCGGCGCAAAAGCTACAAACACGGCGTGGTCTGCTCCTTGTGGGTTCTGGGCAGTACCAGTCTTACCACATACCTCAATTCCTACTTTCTGCAGGTTTGCTCTGCGGCCTGTACCAGCGCGAACTACTTCGGCCATACCTGCTACAATCGGCTCAAAATGCTTCGGACTTACTGCTGCATAGTGCTTTTCGCGATATTCTTTCAGCGGCTGCCCATCTTCGCCCACAGCCCGGATCAGGTGCGGCGCAATGTAATATCCCCGGTTGGCAATTATTGCCATAAAGTTGGCCATCTGTAGCGGTGTAACCCCAAGTTCGCCCTGCCCAATACTCAGCGAGTAAATGGTAGAGTATTTCCAGCGGTTCTTGCCATATACCCGGTCGTATAGTTCCGTAGAGGCAACTACACCCTTCTTCTCGCCTGGTATGTCGATGCCTAGTTTCTGGCCAAAGCCAAAGGTTAATGCTGCCTCCCGCCATTTCTTCAGGCCAAGCGCAGTATCCGTAAAGGTGTTTTTAGATTTCCCCTGGTTAATAAGCGCCTTGTAAGCCTGGTAGAAGTAGGGATTGCACGAATGCTGCACCGCCTGGTATAGGTTTATAGGTGACGGGTGGTTATGGCAGTTAACCAGCGACTTGTTGCAGGCATAGGTGGTGTTCGGGTTGATAACACCTTCTTCAAGGGCAATCAGCGCCTGAACCAGCTTAAAGATAGATCCCGGAGGGTTCTGGTCGGCCATGATCGGACGGTTGAACATGGTCTTGTCCGGGTCCTGAAGCAGCTGCATGTAGTTCTTGCCATAGTCCTTGCCGGTAAACAGGTTCGGATCGTAGAACGGAGCGGAGACGTAAGCCAGTACTTCGCCGGTGGCTGGCTCTATCGCTACTATACTTCCTTTAGCACCATTCATCAGGTGCTCACCGTATGCCTGCAGGTCTAAGTCAATGGTGCTGTACAGGTTCTGACCTGCTACAGAGAGGGTATCGTATGCGCCATCCTTGAAAGGGCCTTTCTCGATGCCGCGTACGTTCACCATAATGTGTTTGACACCGCGCTGGCCCATCAGGTACTTTTCATACTCCAGTTCAATGCCGCTCTTGCCGATGTAGTCGCCGGGGCGGTAACCTTTGTAGGTGCTGTCCTCTAACTGTTTCGGACTGATTTCGGCAATGTAGCCTAACGCATGCGATAAGCTGGTATGGGAGTAGCCGCGGGCTGTACGTGCATTGATGTAGAATCCCGGGAAATCGATCAGGTTGTCCTGAATATGGGCAAAGTCCTCGGTGGTAAGTTTCTGGTAAAAGATGGAGGGCTTTACATAAGAATAGGCTCTGGCTTTCTTGAGGCGTTCACGCACATCTTCCAGGGGCAGACTCAGAAGTTTGCACAGGCGAAGTGTATCCAGGTGCCTTGTCTCTTTAGGTACCTCCATCAGGTCGTAAACCGGGGTGTTTTCTACCAGCAATTTCCCTTTCCGGTCGTAAATCAGGCCCCGGAACGGATA
>DATBUF010000590.1:0-2120 GCA_036516435.1 Pontibacter sp. | reverse complement strand
TTTAACCGGAACAAACGCATGATCATACCACATCGCAGCTGCGGCATTTTACTGCACATCACATCGCTCCCATCCAAGTACGGCATTGGTGATCTGGGTCCGGAAGCCTATAAATTTGCCGACCAACTGGAAGCAGCCGGGCAACGCTACTGGCAGATTCTTCCGCTAAACCCGACCGAAGCTGGTATGGGCAACTCGCCTTACAGCAGCCACTCCGCCTTCGCCGGTAACCCATTGCTTCTGAGCCCGGAACTGCTGGTGGAAGACGGCCTGCTGGAGAAAAAAGACCTGAAGCACGACTATAGTTTCCCGGATGACAAGGTTGATTACGAAGCAGCTACCTTGTTCAAAAAAGAGATCTGGCTGAAGGCATTTCTGAACTATGAATCTAAAAAGCCTAAAGCGCTGAAGAAGGAGTTTGATGCTTTCCTGGAAGAGCATAGAGAATGGATTATCGACTATAGTTACTTTGTGGTTTTTAAAGAGCACTATGGCGAAAAGAGTTGGGTGGAATGGGACAAGGATATCCGGACAAGAAAAGAGAGTGCTCTGCTGAAGCTTGCCGAAGAACAGGCGCTGAAGATAGAGCAGCAACAGTTTCTGCAGTTCCTGTTTTACCGCCAGTGGAACAACCTGAAAGCCTACTGCGAGCAGAAAGACATCCACTTTATTGGCGACATGCCTTTTTATGTAAGCCACGACAGCGCCGATGTATGGGCAAATCCGCAGTATTTTAAGCTGGATAAAGACGAAAGACCGAGCGCCGTATCAGGCGTGCCACCAGATTTTTTCAGTGAGACCGGGCAACTATGGGGCACACCGGTTTACAACTGGAGAACGCTGGCTAAAAACAACTACGACTGGTGGCTACGCCGCATCGATCATAACCTGCAGCTGTTCAGCCTGCTGCGCCTGGACCACTTCCGGGCTTTCTCTGCTTACTGGGAAGTACCGGCCGGCGAAGAAACTGCCATCAACGGGAAATGGGTAAAATCACCGGGCCATGAGTTGCTTTCACTCATCAAACAGCACCATCCCGAAATGCCGATTATAGCTGAAGATCTTGGGGACATTGACCAGCCTGTTCGCGACCTGATAAAGGAGTTTGACCTACCAGGGATGCTGGTACTTCTATTTGCCTTCGAGAGTAATGAGCATGCTTTTGAGAGCTCTTTTCTGCCCCACAACCACACGCAAAATAGCGTGGTATACACCGGCACCCACGACAACGCCACGGTAAAAGCCTGGTTTAAAGATGCCAAAGCCGCAGACCGCAAGATGTTCAGTAACTATGTACACCAGGAGGTAACGAAGGACAATGCACACGAAGTGATGTTGCAATTAGCCTATAGTTCTGTTTCGCAGCTGGCTGTAGTTCCGGTGCAGGATGTACTGGGGCTTGGTCACGAAGGCATCATGAACACACCAGCAACATCTAACGGCAACTGGCAATGGCGGCTGCAGAAAAATCAGTTCGCAGCAAAGTATGTGAAATGGTTGAAGCAACAGGCTGACATCTATGGCAGGATCGTGGATCAGTGAGTTGAGGGATTTATCTGCTTATTAGGATTGTCTGAATCAGGATTTACAGGATTAAAGGATTTGCAGGATTGAGGATACTGCTGTAGTTTCAGCTATAGTTCTATAGTTGCAGTTATGCTGTTTCGGACATCCGTGTCCGAAATCTCTCTGCTGCGGACTTCCTGGTCCGCGTTGCCCAGACCGCTGCTATAGTTCTATAGTTGCTGATCATTGTCCACACTGGCTATAGTTTGGCCCTGTGGCCCAGTTGAGTTACAAACTCAACATCATAGTAAGACACGGGTTGCAAACCCGCGCCAGCAATAAACTTCAGCCTTAGCTATAGTTGTAGCTATCGTGCTATAGTTCCAGACCAAGAGCGGACAGGTCGCGACCTGTCCCTACGGAACTACAACCACGAGAAAGCTAGAAGCTTATAGTTGTAAACTATAGTTCAGCTATCGAGATGATATCAGTCTTTGGGTTGAGCGCCTTTGACTTGTTGCGGTGCCGCAGGCAATCCGACGCAGGAGGATAGCAAGAAGGCAGCAGCGCGATGCCCGAAGACGGGGCCGCTCGGCCCGAGAGAGCCAACTCAA
>DATBUF010000589.1:0-3636 GCA_036516435.1 Pontibacter sp. | reverse complement strand
GCAAAATAGGCCGCATCATCCAGTAATTTAAAGTACAGGGCACCGTGCATGGCATTGGCGCCGTGGTGATACTTTGGTTGTACCGGCAAGGTGATTTCGGCTGTCTGGTGCTGTACGTGTAGCTGGCTGCCATCTATAAACTGCTGTATGCGGGCACTATGGTATAGTTTCTCCAGGCGCTGGTAGTGTGTTGTTGCTTCCATGTTGCAAAGGTAGGAGCCACAGGCGTAAGATGCACGGCCGTCGGCCGGCAGTCTCTGCTACTTTTCTTACTTTTGTCCCTCATAACTATAGCTAAAGAACAATGGAATACCCTTATGGGCCGGGCATAAACCACATCGAGTTTTGGGTGAAAGACCTGGAGCAATCCCTGGCATTTTATAGTAAACTCTTTCCGCTGATTGGTTGGTATGCGCTTACCCGTACCTCCTATAGTTGTGGCCAGCATGAAATATACTTCAGGGAGATGCCCGTAACCTTGCACGATAGCCTGGGCGTGCGGCATATCTGTTTTCATGCTGTTAGCCGCGCTGTAGTAAATGAAGTAGGGGAGTGGCTGCAAAGTATAAAAGGCGATATAATCCGCGGGCCGCAGGAGATGCCACACTACGATGCCAGTTACTATACTATAGATTTCCGGGACCCAAACGGATTTGTGCTGGAGGTGGCGCACACGCCGGCTATTGAACTATAAAAACAGAAAGCGCCGGTAACTTTACCAGCGCTTTCCTGTAATAAGTTGCCTGAATGTTTGTTTACCTAAGCCAGTGCCCGCTGTGAGGCAATGCGTGCCAGTACTTGTGTAGTAGAGATGCCGGCCTCTTCCATTTTCTGCGTGCCTTGGTCCTGAATAAGGTCTTTCAACGCATCCAGGCAGCTGTCGAAGCCTGTGTGTTCTCCCATTTTAAAAACATTCTCCTGCTCCACTTCCAGCCAGGTACTTATGTCGGCGTGGTTGTGCTGCAGGCGTACTTCCAGTTTATCCAGCGCATAGGCTACACGGGCCTCGTACGTTTCGCGGGCCTCAAACTCCTGCCATAGTTCGTACACATGCTGCCCAATGCCGTTGCCCAGCTTAGCGCGCAGGTTTTCAATAGCCTTTAGTTCACGTTGCTGCTTTGCCACCTTTGCCTCTTCCGATAACAGGGTAAAGGCAGGTACGTCTCCGGCCTCAATTTCAACCAGGTCGTGTACCAGAATCATTTTCAGCAGATGTGCCGTGTCCACTTCTTCATCCAGGTATGGCTCCAGTAATACTGCCATTAGGGCCATGCGCCAGGTATGCTCTGCGACACTCTCCTGGCGGCCGTCTGAGAGCCAACTATGGCGTAACTCAGATTTCAGTCGTTCGGCCAGTATCAGTACTTCCAGTATGTTCTTAAGTTCTCCTTTCATGCAGGTTGAGGCAATTTATATTCACGGTCTTTACTGGTAGAGCCCTGAGATGCAGGAATGGTTGCAAACAACTGTAAAGATTTTGCTGTTTTTTTACCCGGCAGAGGGAACAGTTTCCTGCCGAAGCTCTTTTACCCGCTCCTCGAAGTATAACGCGTCTTTGCCTTCGCCAAGTATAGCTACCTTCCCGAATAACGCCATCAGGTGTGGCTCATGCGGTGTTTTGCGGCCCTGTTTTACATCAATATAGCTAAAGCGCATCCAGGCTACCGATTTTATCTTTTCTGAGTTCTTGTCCAGCATCTGGGCCTCCATCAGCAGGTCTGTTTCCGTGAACCAGCGCAGGCACGTTTGCAACGTCACTTCCTCCATCAGTTTTGCCTCGCGCAAATAGGCTATCTGGCTGGTAGCCACTACCCAGACTTTCCCTGTCTGTTGCATGTGGCGGTAAATGTCCAGGCTATAGTTGTCGCGCAGCTGGTCCTCGCGGGCATTCAGGAAATAGTCGGTGTAGCGGCCATTGTTCAGGTGGCCAAATGGATCACAATCCTCGAAGCGGATAAGTGTTTTGCTTTGCAGGAGTTTGGGTAGTGTGGTATTTTCCATATTGTTTTGGTAATAGACCAATCGGTCTGTTTTATGATAAAAAAAATCAGGCTTTCATTTCCTGAACCATAGTTTGGAGCTGCTGCAGCACCGTGTGCAGGTAAAGCGGATTGTCATAGGCTTTAGAGACCATCATGCCTCCCTCAATCATGCTAATAAACAGGATCGCGAACTGCTGTGAGTTTACAGAAAGTTTTAACTCACCCTCCGCAATTCCCTGCTGCACGATCTTTTCCAGGGAGCGATGCATTTTATCCAGCACTTTTACCACACTGGCGCGCAGCAGCGGGTTGGTATCGTCGGCTTCAACAGAAGTATTCAGTACAGGGCAACCACCGGTTACAGGGGGAGCATCAAAATACCTTTTGTAGAACCCGATGATGGCTTCTAAACGAGGTATGGCCTGCTGGTGTGTGCTTATAGTTTGCCCTAATTGCTCCAGTATCTTACCGGAAGCATGCTTAAAGGCTGCCAGGGCAATTTCTTCTTTACTCTCGAAATGTCCGTAAATGCAGCCTTTGGTCAGGTGAGTAGCAGCCATAATATCCTGCAGCGAGGTGCCGGCATAACCCTTCTGGTTAAAAAGGTGGGCTGCCTGCTCGATAATGTACTGGCGTGTACGCTCTGCTTTTCCTGTTGCTGTCTGCATCTGGTTGATATATTTTACAAAATAAACCAATCGGTCTGTAAACTGGAAGTAATTTCTTCTGAATTTTTAAAGAGTGTGCTGTTCATACCGGATGCTACTACCTATAGGGCAGGGTCGTTTCATTCCAAGAAAACAGTTCCAGAACTTGCTGTCATTCTGTTAAGCATCCTGGTGGAGAAAGAGAGCCCCTACCCTGGAGGTTAAGCTGATGCTATGGGCCCACAAGATCCTTTCAGGATGACGAAGAATAGAGAATGAAGCGGTCCTGCCTATAGGAGGTAAATCCTGTTTTAAAATGATAATAAGGCCTCTGATCTACTCTCTTAAAGTAAATGCAAATCTTGCTTTGCACAGGTGCGGGTGTAAAAATACTATAGTTACTACTCTTCGTGAGGTTCGGGAGTTATAGTAAATCTGTAAGCCAGGGGAGAGGTGGTTACCAGTCCGGTTTATTTTTGTCTATCTTTCTTTTGGCTTTTTTAGGCAGCTGTTGGAGGTACTGTAATTCGGCGTCTCGCATGGCGTTCAGCAGCATCCTGGCTTTCTCCGGGTTAATTTTTACCTGCTGTATTTCAGCAGCCGTGCGGGCACGACCATCACCAGCAGCGGCATTCTCAGTGCTGCCCTGCTCAGGCTGCGGGCTGTTCTCCGGCTGGTCTGCCATCTGTTGCCCCTTGGTGTCGCCTTGCTGGTTTCCGGTTGCTTCCGGGCGCTCCTGTTCCTGCGGGTTCTTACCCTTAGACTGTCCGTTCTGCTGTTCTCCGGCCGGGTCAGGTTGCGGTACGTCTATCTCTGCCTCGGTAGTGCCGTCTTTGTCTGGTTTTTGCTTGGGCTGCGGCCCCTGTTCTGTTGCCGGGGGCGGAAGCTGTTGCTCATCCTCCTGTTCAGGCTCCGATTTATCCTGAGCGGCCTTCTCCGGGTGAAGCGCCAGGTATTTCTTCAGAAGCTCATAGTTGTAGCGGGCTGCCTGATTTGCAGGCTCGGCG
>DATBUF010000588.1:0-4332 GCA_036516435.1 Pontibacter sp. | reverse complement strand
CTTCTATAACCGGGCGGCCCTGCTCAAACTCACCCAACGAAGCACAATGAAACCACACGACCGGCGCTGTGTTGCCGGCAAAAGCTTGTTGTAGCTTTTCAAACTGCCTTTCACGTCCCTGCAGCATCAGCTTTGCCTTCTGGTTAAAAGGTGCCGCTACGGTCAGTAATCCGTTGTAAGCTTTTAGGCCGATGTCGTAGAGTAGTTTCAAAACTATAGGTTGTGTTTTGCTGCAAATATAGCGGTTTAGGTTGCAATAGTTTAGCCCGGTGCCATCTCTGGAAACTATAGTTGCGTACTAAGCTTACCCAAAACAGCAGTAGCAACATGGCAGACAGCAGCGCACAAGAAATAAAAATAGCAGTTTTTGACTTGAACAAGACCTTCTATAACAAGAGCTCCAAAGACGAATTCTTTAAGTTTATCAGCACTAAAAAGCCGCATAAAGTCGCTTACTATGTGCAGATGATCTACTATAAAGCGCTGCTGAAAATGCACCAGATCAGGCAAACCGAGTTTAAAGAGAACTTCTTTAACTACCTGGATAACCTGCCACCCGACAAGGTGAAAGAATACGCCAAAGAGTTTTGGGAGAAAGAGTACCCGGAGAATTTTAACCAGGAAATAAAGGAACGGCTGGATAAGCTGAAAAAGGATGGCGTACAGGTTTTCTGCGCTACCGGCGGGCTGGAAATTTACGTCGAGCCGCTGTTTGAACTATACAAGGTAGATGGTTTCTTTGGTACGAAGGCAAACTATGTAAATAATACCTATCTGGTAGATGGCAAAGCCTGCAAGGAAGAAGAAAAGATTGCCCGCTTAGACCAGCATTTCGGGGATAAGAAGTACAGAATTGTAGAAGCCTACTCCGACGACAAAGAAGAAATTGTAAAGCAAGCCGACAAAGCCTGGCTGGTAAAAGACGGAGAACTGAAGCCCTATAAAAAGCAACCCTAAACTATAGTTTACCTGATTGGGATAGATATTAATTGTTCTATATTTGGAAACAGAACCATCATCTAACCTTATAAACTATACCATGGCAACTATCAGTCCTTACCTGACCTTTGCAGGCAACTGCGAAGAAGCATTCAACTTTTACAGATCTGTTTTCGGTGGCGACTTCCCGTACGTAGGCCGCTTTAAAGACATGCCATCGGAGCAGCCAATTCCGGAATCAGAAGGAAACAAGATCATGCACATTTCGCTGCCGATCAGCAAAGAAACTACTTTAATGGGCTCTGATTCTTCTGAAGCTTTTGGTCATGCCACGGTAATGGGCAACAACTTCTCTATCTCTATCAACGCCGATAACGAAGACGAAGCTAAGCGCCTATTTGATGGCTTATCTGCCGGTGGCCAGGTAACAATGGCTTTGAATAAAACTTTCTGGGGTGCGCTGTTCGGCATGTTCACCGATAAATTCGGCATCCAGTGGATGGTGAACTATGATTACGAGCAGAAACACTAAACTATAGTTTACCATGAAGATACTTCTGGCAATTGGGGCAGGCAGTTTTATAGGTGGTGTAGGGCGTTACCTGTTATCGCAGCTTATACAATCAAAAAGCCTGACCCAATTTCCGGTTGGTACGCTGGTAGTAAACATACTTGGCTGTTTCCTGATCGGGGTGGTGTTTGGCCTTTTTGCCAAAGGTACTTTATCAGATGAATGGCGCTTTTTCCTGGTGACCGGCGTATTGGGTGGCTTTACCACGTTCTCGGCTTTCTCCGGCGAAACGATAGGCTTGTTGCAAGGCGGTCAGTACTGGCCGGCTATCATTTATGTACTGGCAAGCGTACTGCTCGGGCTGCTGGCAACGTTTATTGGGCTGTGGCTGGTTAAGCTGGCGTAAAAATCAGTTCAGAAAACCTTCCATACTTCTGAAAACCGCCACCATGGCCTTACCTCTTTCCGACAGGGTATATTCTATATGCAGCGGTTTTTCCTGAACTATAGTTTTAACCAGGATATCTGCTTCTTCCATTTCTTTCAGCGCTGTAGCCACCGACTGCTTATTAGAGCCCGGCAACTGGCGCAGCAAACTGTTAAACCGCACCGGCCCTTCCAGTGCCAATCTGAAGATCTGTGGTTTCCATTTACCTGATAATTGCTTTAAAATGTTCTCGGCAGGGCAACTTGTATCGCCTTGTGAAAAATTGTTGGTAGTCATGTTTTTTTGACTAATTGACTCTCCCTGATTATAGTTCGACCTTTGTAAAAGTAGTTCAATACAGCCTGTTAGCTACTAAGGTAACAGGTTAATTTTTACAATGTTTAACGAGAAATAAAACCATGGAGACAAAACCAATCATGCATTGCGATATGGAAACCGGTATTTGTGAAATACCAACTTCAGAAGTAACTATAGAAGATACCATTATTGCCGCTACTAAGAAACCGATCAAACTATTATACTTCACCGACCCGATCTGTTCTTCGTGCTGGGGCATCGATCCGCAACTAAAAAAATTGGCACTGGAATATGGACCCTATTTTGAAGTGGAATACCGCATGGGCGGCCTGCTTAGAAGTTGGGATACGTACGGCGGTCACGACGTGAACGGACCTGCCAGCGTAGCCCAGCACTGGGAAGAAGCCGGCGCCTATTACGAAATGCCAATAGACGGCGACCTGTGGCTGGAAGACCCGCTGCCATCTTCTTACCCGCCATCTATAGCTTTTAAAGCTGCCCAGTTGCAAGGCGAAGAGAAAGCCGTGAAATTCCTGCGCAGAATAAAGGAGATGATCTTCCTGGAAAAGAAAAGCATTGCCCGCTGGGAAAACCTGGCATTAGCTGCTGAGCAAACCGGCCTTGATGTAGCACAGTTAAAAACTGATTTCGAAGGTAAAGCTGTAGAGTTGTTCCAGCAGGATCTGACGATGGCACGGAAGCTGGGAGTGAGAGGCTTCCCGACCATTTTTGTGTCAGATGAGAACGATAACCGCGTGCTGGTGTACGGGGCAAGACCGTACGAGCAGTATGAGCAGGCGCTGTTACAGCTGCATCCAGAAGCAAAGAAACAGGAGTATGCTACTGATTACACTTCACTTTTCGGTAACTATAGGACACTTACAACCAAAGAGTTTGCAGTACTTGCTGGTGTGAAAAAGAGCGAGGCGGAAGTGTATTTGCAGAAACTATACGAAGAAGGCAAGATTGGCAAATATGCCTCCAAAAACGGTGCGCTGTGGCTAAAGCAGTAAGCTGAACTATAGGCTATAGTTTAGAAATAACCAAGTTGCTCTTTCGGACTTCTTAGTCCGAAAGCCCTCTGCCGGGGATTTCCTAATCCCCGTATTCCATTAACCGCGGATTGAGAAATCCGCATTAGCTATAGTTCCGGACAAGGATGTCCGGAACAGCGACCGTTAAACTATAGTTTGAAGTATTTTATAGTTTAACACGGCCTGAGTCCGCCTGATAACTCACATCCCGAAAGCGTTCGGGACGAGGGCTTCTAAGTTTTGCCCTTGGTTTATTAGAAGTGCACAAACAGCATTTCTGATTTACAACTATAGCCTATAAAACAAAAATCCCCGGCAACACTGCCGGGGATTTTCTATCAATAAGTTACTTTTAAAGCTTAGTGCTTTGCAAGGTAGTTAGATACACCTTCTTTTGTAGCCTGCATGGCTTCTTTGCCTTCAGACCAGTTTGCTGGGCAAACTTCGCCTTTCTCTTCGAAATACTGCAGGGCATCCACCATACGCAGGGCCTCGTCGATAGAACGGCCAAGCGGCAGGTCGTTTACAACCTGGTGACGCACAACACCTTCTTTGTCGATCAGGAACAGTCCGCGGTAAGCAACCGGCTCACCAACAAATTCTACCTGACCTTCTTCGTTGTACTCGTAGTGACCAGCCAATACATCGTAGTTCTGAGCGATTGTTTTAGAAGCATCTGCTACTAATGGGTAATTTACACCCTCAATGCCACCCTGGTTACGTGGTGTGTTCAGCCATGCAAAGTGAGAGAAATGTGTGTCAGTAGAGCAGCCAACTACGGCTACGTTCTTACGCTCAAATTCTTCCATTCTGTCCTGGAACGCGATGATTTCGGTAGGGCAAACGAAAGTGAAGTCCATTGGGTAGAAATAGAAAATTACGTGCTTCTTACCAATGTACTGCTCCAGAGAGAAGTTCTCAACGAACTCGCCATTCTCAACGGCCATTGCTTTAAAAGAAGGTGCTTTTTTACCTACTAATACTGCCATGTGTTATTTAATTTTAGGGTTTTGAATAAACTATTTAGAAACTCTTGTAATGCTGATTTGTTTTTCGGGCTCTACTTTATTCCCTGTCAGCTGCACCGAAAATCCTCTGATCTC
>DATBUF010000587.1:0-3788 GCA_036516435.1 Pontibacter sp. | reverse complement strand
GCATTTTTGAGCTGCCCAAACCTGTAAAGAACAAAGGCATTGGTATCGACATGCTGCCTGCTCATATCCGAAACAGCACGATCCTTACCGGCAACAACCTGGCCCGCCTGGGTAACTCCGAAACTATACCTACTGCAGAAGAAGTGGACGCTTACAGAGCGGAACCTATAGTTGCTTATACAATAAATAAGTACCAGCAGGATCCTGCTACGCTCCGCAAAGAACTGCAACTGCTCGGTAAGCAGCTCCTGGAGAACAACCAGGTACAGGAAGCCTGGAGAGTATTGCTCATGATCAATGATTAACTGCCTGAACCGCAGATAAAGAAGGTTTTGACTGGTTAGCAGCACTTAGATTTATACCGCAAGTTTAACAGAGTGTAACTTGTGGTTGTGCATGGCAGCCAGTTTGCAACTGGCTTTGCTTTGAAAAAGCAAGAACTAACTATAGCCGCAACTATAAAACTATAGTTTTGCACCTCAACTATAGATATCCAAACTATAGATTTTCAAACTATAAACCTGTTCAACTATAGCTTTCAGAAAATTAACCCTCTCTGCTGGCGCAGAAAGCCAGTTACAAACTGGCGTCAAACTTAACCACAAGTTGCGCTAAAGCTAAACTTGCGGTATAAATCAGGTTAATCAAAAAACATGCATCAGCGGTTCAGACCAGAATCCTGTTAATCAGAAAAATCCCTTGAATCACTGGTCTTAGTTACGCACTGCTATCATCAGGCCCAGCTCTTTGTAACGCATCCCGAAGCGTTTGGCGATCTGGGCGTTTGTGAGGCTGCCTTTGTAAATGTACACACCGCTGCGGTAGTGCTCATTAGTGAACAAAGCTTCGTTAATACCTCCAAACTTCGAGATTTCTGTCAGGATTGGTGTAAAGATATTGCTAAGCGCAGAAGTAGCCGTGCGGGGAACTCTGGACGGAATGTTTGGCACGCAGTAATGGATGATGTCGTATTTCCGGTAAACCGGGCGGCTATGCGAGGTCATCTCAGAGGTATCAAAACAACCGCCATGGTCTATGCTCACATCAATGATCACGGAGCCGGGATTCATCTGGGCCACTACTTCTTCTTCTACCATGCAGGGCATGCGGCCGTCTTCGGCTACCAGAGCGCCAATCACCACATCGGCCTGTTTAATTTCCTGGTACAGCACTGCTTTATCCAGCGTAGAAGTGAATAGTTGTGCTCCGATGTTATGCTTCAGGCGGCGGAGCTTATAGATATGGTTATCGAATACTTTTACTTCAGCACCTAAGCCAATAGCAGCACGGGCAGCAAATTCGGCAACAGTACCGGCACCAAGTATCACGACTTTAGTAGGTGGCACCCCGGTTATACCTCCCAGTATAATGCCCCGCCCATCATTCGGAACACTTAAGTATTCTGCCGCAATCATCATCACGGTACTTCCGGCAATTTCGCTCATGGCCCGTACCACCGGTTTGGAATCTGACTTATCGCGCAGCAACTCAAACGAGATGGCGTTTATCTTTTTCCGTTGGAGGGCATTAATGTAGTCTGCTGTCAGGCTGCCGAACTGCAGGGCCGAAATAAGCGTTTGCCCCGGGCGCAGGTACTCAATCTCGTCGTAGGTGGGTGGCGCTACCTTCAGAATGATGTCGGCATCGTATACCTCTTTGGTAGAATAAACCACTTTGGCACCCGCTTCCGAAAACTCGTTATCAGCATATTTAGAGGGGCTTCCGGCACCGGCTTCTATCCAGATGCGGTGCCCGTGATCTGTGAGCTGCTTTACTGCATCCGGTGTAAGGCCGATGCGGTTCTCCTGGAACGATGACTCTTTGGGTATACCTATAAAAAGGCTGCGCCTGCGTGCTTCCACAGCCAGCATCGACTCTTTGGGATAGAGTGCCTGTGCTGTGGCAATTTTTCCAATTTCTACGGCGAATCGCTCCGTCATATTACACCTTATTAATCGTCATGGTACGCACCTCGCTGGTAGCGTCGGGTTGTAAAGATACAAGCAGATAGTGCTCCGGCAGCAGGTTCGGGATCAGAGAAGGCCACTCTATCAGGCAAATATTACCAGATTCAAAGTACTCCAGTGCCCCGATGTTCAGTGCCTCGCGCTCATCGCTTATCCTATAAAAATCGAAATGGTAAATTAGTTTCCCGTTTTCGGCTTCATACTCGTTTACCAGCGCAAAAGTGGGGCTGCTCACATTCTCCTGTACGCCCATCTGGCGGCAAAACTCCTTTATAAGGGTGGTTTTACCGGCTCCCATTGGTCCTTCAAATAAAATGACCGGCTCCTGGCTGGCAACGTCCAGTAGCATGGCTGCGGCTTCAGGCAAATTATCTAACGAGGCCATCTGAAACCGGGCCTGCTCTATTCCGGTGTTATACATTTTTAGGTGAAAGGGTTATGAACGGGATAATGCACTCCTCTAACGAAACCCCTCCGTGCTGAAATGTATCTTTATAGTAGTTCACGTAGTAGTTATAGTTGTTGGGGTATGCGAAAAAATAATCTTCTATCGCAAACACAAACGTAGTGGAAACATTGGCCTTTGGCAAGAAAAATCGCTCCGGCTTACGCACCGTAAACACATCTTTATCGGTGTAGCCCAGGTTTTTACCATGCTTGTAGCGCAGGTTGGTATTGGTTTGCCTGTCGCCGATGATCTTGAACGGGCGCTTTACCCGGATGGTGCCATGGTCGGTCGTAATAATCAGCCTGCCTTTTTTCTCTGCTATAGCTTTCAGGGTATCAAACAGGGGTGAGTGCAGGAACCACGACCGGGTTATAGAACGGTATGCAGATTCATCCGGAGCCAGTTCGCGCACCATGTTGCTGTCGGTGCGGGCATGCGAGAGCATATCCACGAAGTTATAAACTATAACATTCAGTTTGTTATTATCCAGGTTGCTGAACTTGCTGAGCAGGTCTTTACCGGCTGCTACGTTGGTAATTTTATGGTAGCTGTGCTTGTCGGTAATGCGGTTCTGCTGCAGCTGTATTTCCAGGAACTCCGGTTCGTTCAGGTTTTTGCCTTCTTCCTCATCGTCGCTCACCCACAGGTTCGGGTACTTTTTAGCAATATCGGTGGGCAGCATACCCGAGAAAATGGCATTACGGGCATAAGCCGTGGTAGTCGGAAGTATAGAATAGTACATTTCCTCCGAGTCCACGGTAAAATAGTCGTTTATGATAGGCTCCAGCACTTTCCACTGGTCGTAGCGCAGGTTGTCGATCAAAACAAAGTATATCGGCCTGTCCGATTCCTTCATCATCGGGAACACACGCTCCTTAAAGACCTGGTGCGACATCAGCGGCGCGTCATCACTTTCCTTGTTGATCCAGTCCTCATAGTTGTCCATGATAAAGCGCGCAAAGTTCGAGTTGGCCTCATCCTTCTGCATGTTTATCACATCAGCCATGCTTTTATTTTCAGTGTCGTCTATTTCGAGCTCCCAATAAGTCAGCTTTTTATAGATATCGGCCCACTCGCCGGGGCTCAGGCGCTCGCCAAAGGCCATGCCCAGCTGCCTGAAGTCGCGCTGGTAGCTCATGTTGGTTCTTTCCGAAACCAGGCGTTTATTCTCCAAAGCTTTCTTAACAGATAGCAGAATCTGGTTCGGGTTGAGCGGCTTTATGAGGTAATCAGTAATTTTTGCGCCAATCGCCTCTTCCATAATGTGCTCTTCCTCGCTTTTCGTGATCATGATCACGGGCATGGCCGGACGTATGGTCTTTATTTCATTCAAAGCCTCCAGGCCGCTGATGCCGGGCATGTTCTCATCCAGA
>DATBUF010000586.1:0-2938 GCA_036516435.1 Pontibacter sp. | reverse complement strand
AGCGAGGCATTCTCTAATAACCGTGCTGTGCTGGATGAAACCGGCAGAACGGTTATTCACTTTGAGCAGCCGGCCCTTAGCTTCAGCAAAGGCAATATAAACGTAGCCAGCGACTTGCCGGAGGCGCACAAAGCAGTACTGGTAAGCACGAGCCTCTACATGAAGCTGGTAACGGACAGCACTATCGCCATTGGCATCATCTTGTTCCTGCTGTTTTACGTGGTTGTTCTGCGCTAAAATACCAGCTCAACTATAGCAAAAAGCCCGGCTCTCATAGCCGGGCTTTTTGCTTTTGCAGGATATGTCCGGGGTACCATTTTGCGAAATGTGACGCTCCTTGTGATAAAATTAGTGCCTGACTATGAGTTGTTTATAGTTGAAGTGGAGACGGGTGTTTTAAATTGGCATAACAGTTGAAATAAAGCAGGCATCGGCAGTTGCGGAAGCATATTCTTAAGAAAGCAGCAGCCGGTACTTTAAATCGAAATGTTATGAAAAATGTAAAAACGTTTATTGTCTATTTGTTAGTGGCAGTTTTCCTGTTAGGTTCAATAGCGGCCAGTGCACAAACAGCCCCTAAAAAACGCATCAACAACACAACCAAAGGTGGTGTGATTGGCGCTGTGGTAGGTGGTGTAGCCGGTGGTTTCATTGGTAAGAAAAAGAAGAATACAGCAGCCGGAGCTATAATCGGAGCCGCGGTAGGTGGCGCTACAGGTGCCGTTATCGGGCGCTACATGGATAAGCAGGCCGCTGAGTTGCAGCGCGAGCTGGAAAATGCAAAAGTGGAGCGTGTGGGCGAGGGCATCAAGATCACGTTTGACTCGGGTATCCTGTTCGATACCAACTCTGATCAGTTGAGCTACGCAGCCCAGAACAACATTGCGGAACTCAGCAAGACCCTGAAGAAGTATAAAGATACCAACGTAATGGTGGAGGGCCATACGGATGCGCGCGGTACCGCCGCCTACAACCAGAGCTTGTCGGAGCGAAGAGCCAACTCGGTTTATCACCAGCTAACCGCCGATGGTGTAAGTGCGCCACGCATTACCGCGCAAGGCTTTGGAGAATCGATGCCGGTGGCCAGTAACAGTACTGTAAGCGGCATGCAGCAGAACCGGCGCGTAGAAGTAGCCATCTTTGCAAATGAGAAACTGAAGAAAGCGGCTGAAAAAGGACAGATCTAAACAACTATAGCAACGCACAAAACAAAGCCGGCTATGCCTGAAAAGCATAGCCGGCTTTGTTTATAGTACTATAAAAAGACAATGTTGTAATAGCAGACCATTTGGTAGCTATATATAAAACCATTCTCTTTTTAATAGAGTATTATCCTTTTCAACCAATTAAAAATCAAGTTTTTAAACCTTAAAACACACCATGAAAAGCTTCTATGATTTTAACCTCGAGAACCCGCAGGAGCGGCTGGAGCGGAACAGGTTGTATCCTGAACTGGCCAGTTTCCATATTGCGCTGCGGGAGGAACTGAGCGAGGAAGAGTACCAGCAATTTTATAAAGCGGAGAAAGAGATTTCTCAGAAACACATGCACCAAAAACAAAACCCAAAGCACCAATGGATAACTGCTTAACAGCTCTGTACAGCACGATTTAAAAAGGGAAGTCTCGTAAAAGAACTTCCCTTTTTTGTGGCTGTAGGAGTTGGTAACTAGGCAAATTCAAGGGTAAATGTTATAGTTAAAAGTGGTGGCACTATAACAGGAACTATAATTTAACAGCGAAAACTATAGTTGACGCAGTACCAGTTCAGCACCCTCTTCACCGACCAGCGAACCTATGGCAATGCCCATGCCGCTCAGCCTGACAGCACAGCACACCCGCTCCGATACAGACTGAACTATAGTTGTTTTAGCCGGCCCCATTCCCATAATGCCGCCCCAACGTTGTTCTACCTCAAAAGGTGTATCGGGGAGTATCACCTGACGCAGCAGTTCTTCCAGGCGGTTCTGTACCAGGTTGGTCAGGGCTATTTCGGTAGTCTCCTCGGTCTTAAAGTCCAGGTTGCGTGCACCGCCAAACAGCACCCGCTGCCCAATATTGCGGAAGTAGTAATAGCCTTTATCGAAATGGAACGTGCCTTTGAGTTTAAGGCCTGGTATAGGTTTGGTGATAAGGACCTGTGCCCGTGCCGGAACAACCGGCAAGTCAGGTAACAGCTGCCTGGCAAAGCCGTTGGTGGCAATCAGTGCTGTTCGGGCTTTTAGTGTTACGCCCCTGCTGGTGGTGGCAGTTATAGTTGTGCGTTCGTCGTGTAGTTGCAGTATCTCCAGGTTATTGAGCACGATCACGCCCAGCGCTTGTACTTTCTGTGTCAGTGCCAGTATCATCTTACCTGTGTCTATCTGGCCTTCGGCAGTGCTTTCGATCAGGTTGCTGGTGCCTTTAAAACCGAAAGTGCCAATCTTTTGATTCGCTGACCGGTAAATAGCAGGTTCGCCAACTATAGTTTGCAGGTGCCGGTTAAGGTAGGGGAGGCGGGCTATAGTTTGTTCATAAAGCTCCTGCTGCCCCGGCTCAAAAAGCTCGTAGCCACCCCAGCGGTTGTAATCTATAGTTGCATCACCCAGGTTGCGGCGCAGGCGCTGCAGGCCCTTCCAACGACGTTCCACTAATCCAAAAACCTCATCTTCGGTGTGGTGGGCAAGGTCTTCCAGCAGTTCGGTAGGGCTGCCGAAGCAGGCAAAGCCAGCGTTTTTAGAGCTGGCGCCGGTTGGCAGCAGGCCACGTTCCACTACCATCACCTTTAAGGCTGGTTGGGTGGCTTTCAGGTGTAGCGCTGCATTCAGGCCAACAATGCCACTACCTACGATCAGCACATCCAGGTTACTGAAATACGTATGCTGCTCCCAGAAACTGAACTGCATGGTTAATCTTTTCTGAAGTAGGGGTGGCTATAGTTGCGGGCTTCTGTTTCGCTGA
>DATBUF010000585.1:0-7077 GCA_036516435.1 Pontibacter sp. | reverse complement strand
CTGCTGGCTGTAATTCTGGCACTTGCGTTGGCCCAAATCCTTATTCCTACTTTTAATTCACTTACAGATAAGCAGTTCGACGCCAACTTCTTTTTACAGAAGGAAGTTATACTTGCGCTATGTGCCATCATCCTGTTTATCGGGGCGGTAGCCGGTAGTTATCCTGCCATATTCCTGTCTCGGTTTAAGCCTGTTGATGTACTGAAAGCCGACAAAGCACCCCGGGGCGGAAACGCTGCTTTACGCAGATCGCTGGTCGTTATCCAGTTTACCATTTCACTTATCCTGATCATTGGCACGTTGGTAGTTTTCAGCCAGATGCAGTTTTTAAAGAACCGGGAACTAGGGTTTAACAAAGAGCAGATACTTATCATCGACATCCCGACCGGCGACTCCACTTTAGTAAAACAACTGCCAAGTATAAAACAGGAATTACTGCGCAACCCGAACATCGAACAGGTATCCAATTCACTAAATATACCGGCAGGCGAGATGAGTACCATACTTGTATATGCTGAAAAAGACGGCGGTACGCTGCAGAATGCGATGGATGTGATGTTCGTGGATTATGATTTTGTGGATGTAATGGGCATTGACATGAAAGAAGGCCGCAACTACTCCAGAGCATTTAAAACAGACCTGAAAGGTGGACTGATCGTAAACGAAGCGGCTGTTAAAAAAATGCAGTGGAAGAATCCGATTGGTAAACGCATACAGATAGATGACTGGGATGCAAAAGTAATTGGTGTCGTAAAGGATTTCCATATCAAATCGTTGCACAGCAAAGTAGAACCCATGATACTGGCGCTTATACCTGAGTCGGCGGGCTATCTTTTAGTGAAGATGAAACCGCAGGACCTACCGGCAACTATAAGCTTTATCCAGGAAAAATGGCAGGCTTTTGATACAAGACACCCGATGGAGTACTTTTTTATGGATGAGCATTTCGACAAGCAGTACCGCGCCGAAGAAAAGATGCTGACCGTGTTCGGTTACTTTGCCGGGCTTACCATTTTTATTGCCTGCCTTGGGTTGTTCGGACTGGCATCGTTCACGGCAGAGCAGCGCACCAAAGAGATCGGCATCCGCAAAGTGCTGGGTTCTTCTACCACCAGTATCGTATTGCTCCTCTCCCGCGATTTTGCCGCGCTGGTACTCATAGCGATACTGCTGGCTATACCTATTGCCTGGTACAGCATGGATAAATGGCTTCAGGACTTTGCTTACCGAACAGAGCTCAGCTGGTGGATTTTTGCCCTGGCAGGTTTCTCAGCTATGACCATTGCCCTGCTGACAATCAGCTTCCAGGCCGTAAAAGCAGCCACACTGGACCCCGTAAAAGCCATACGCACGCAGTAACTATAGTTTGGAGACGCAGGGGGCACATTATTGAACGTGAAGCGGGGTTAAACAACTATCCGGGGGCAGAAGCCGGAAAGACAAACATCCTATAGTTGTTAACGTATCGGGGGCAGGGCAGCTTTTCAGCCAGTAGCCAAATCTTTACCGGGCTTATCCCTTTATACCTGTATTACGTTCAAAAGCATTAAACCGAACTCCGCTCGCATGATTCTACAACGCACACTTCTGCTCCTCAGCCTGGTATTTATGCTGGGTTGCTCAGCCGCCAAAACCTCTCAGACAGTTCCCGGGCAGGGAGCTACCGACAAGTACACCGTACGCATCGATCTTACTAAAGTGAAAGACGACAAAGTACAGGTAACCGTGCTGGCTCCCGAGATAAAGCAGAACGAGATTATCTATAACATGCCCAAGGTAGTGCCCGGCACCTACTCTGTATCAGATTTCGGGAAGTTTGTTTCTGATTTTGCAGCATACGATAAGAAAGGCGGAAAACTGCCGGTAGAAAAACTGGACACTAACCGCTGGCGCATCCAAAATGCCGATGACCTGCAATCTGTTTCCTACTGGGTAGATGACACGTTCGATACCCCGAAGAAAACGGATGTTATATTTGAGCCGGGCGGAACCAACATCGAGGCCGGGAAGAACTTCCTGCTGAACACTTTTGGCTTTATCGGGTACTTTGATGGGCTGAAACAACTCCCCTACGAACTCACGATTACCAAGCCGGAAGGTTTTTATGGTTCTACCCCACTCATAGCCACCACCTCCACTGCTACTACCGATACTTACCTGCTGCCCGACTATGTAACCCTGGCCGATTCGCCGCTGATGTACAACCGCCCCGATACCACTGTGCTGAACCTGGGTGAAACGAAAGTGCTCGTATCCATTTACTCGCCAAGCGGCAACGTTAAATCCAAGCCGGTGGCAGCCAACATAAAAGACATACTGGAGGCACAGCGCAGTTATTTAGGGGGCAAGTTGCCGGTAGATAAATACGCTTTTATAATATATGTGCCGCAACGGGTTGGCAAATCGGGCTCATTCGGGGCACTGGAGCATTCTAACTCATCGGTTTACTACCTGCCTGAAATGCCGGAAGAGATGTTCAGCAGCACCATGCGCGATGTGGCAGCCCACGAGTTTTTCCACATCGTAACCCCGCTGACCATCCATTCCGAAGAGATCGGCAACTTTGATTTTGTGAACCCTAAAATGTCGCAGCACCTGTGGATGTATGAGGGGGTAACAGAGTATTTTGCCTCGCATGTGCAGATCTATGAGGGCCTGATTGACCTGGACACCTACCTGAACAAGCTGCAGGAGAACATTGCCACTTCTAAAGCCTACTATAACGATACCCTGCCGTTTACCGTGATGAGCGCGCAAGTGCTGGATAAGTATGAGAAAGAGTATGGCAACGTGTACCAAAAAGGCGCCCTGATAGGCCTGGTGCTGGACGTACGCCTGCGTGAGCTGTCGAAGGGTGCATACGGCCTGCGCGACCTGATGCGGGACCTGGGCAAAGCCTATGGCAAAGACAAAGCTTTTAAAGATGACGAGCTTTTTGACAAGATAACCGAACTGACTTACCCGGAAATACGGGAGTTCTTTACCCGTTACGTTGCCGGTAGCGAGCCACTGCCTCTGGAAGAAACCTTCCGGAAAGTAGGCATCCGGTACGAACCCATGTCGCAGCAGCTGGTAAACTCTTACGGTGGTTTTGTGCCCGGCTACGACGAGGCAAGCGGCCACCTGGTAGTGGAGTCAACGGAAGGAATGGACGCCTTCGGAAAGGAACTGGGGCTGAAAGCCGGCGACCAGTTGCTGAAGTGGAACGGCACCGAGATCACGCCGCTAAACGTACGCCAGCTGATCGGAGAAGAACTGCAGCAACTAAAGCCCGGGCAGGAGATTACCGTAACAGTAGCCCGCCGCGACAAAGCCAAAAAACTACAGGAACTAACCCTGAAAGCGAAAGTAAGACAGGTAGAACGCACTGTGCCGCACTACCTGCAACCAGACCCCAAGGCTACCCCTGAACAATTAGCCCTGCGTGCTGCCTGGCTGAACACGAAATAAAACAACTCCCAACTATAGACAGCCATTGCCCGAGGCCAAAAACTTCGGGCGATGACTGTCTATAGCAACCTGCCTGCTTCTGAGCATCCTCATTCCTATAGTTGCTGAGGTCGGTTTGCGGCCTTCTCTCCTCTCCCCTGCCATGCTCCCCTGGCTTTCTTAACAAATACTTAACCATGTGCCAAACAATAGCCGCTGTTGCGGGTTCGTTGTTTGACCAATAGCTGAAAAATTGCTGTTTCTGTCCAGAATTATCTAGTTTTACACCTAAGAATCAAACATTCGTTTCATGCCCCTGCACGCTTCCCGGTTTTTCCTGTTATTTCTGCTGCTCTTACTCTCAGGCATTAGTCATGCGCAACGTTACCGGATAAGTGGCTACGTACGGTCTGCAACCAGCAACGAGGCATTAATAGGAGCAACTATAGCTGTACCGCAATTAAAGGTAGGCACTGTAACCGATGCAAGGGGTTTCTATAGTTTGAGCCTGCCAGAAGGGCCACATACGCTACAGGCAACCTATATTGGTTACCTGCCCGGCACTAAAGCCATCACCGTTACCGCTGCCCAAACTATAGACATCAGCCTGCAGCCTTCTGATAACCAGCTGAAAGAGGTAGTAGTAGAGGCCCAGAGCCTGCAGCAGAAACTAACGGATAACCGCATGAGCGTAGAGCAACTGAGCAGCCGCGAAGCCAAACTGCTGCCAGCTTTGTTCGGCGAAGTAGACCTAATCAAAACATTACAGCTGAAGCCGGGGGTACAGTCTGGTGGCGAAGGCTCTTCGGGGCTATATGTGCGGGGCGGCGGCTCAGACCAGAACCTGGTGCTGCTGGACGATGCCGTAATCTATAACCCCTCACATTTATTCGGCTTTTTCAGTGTGTTTAACCCGGATGCTGTACGCGATGTGGAACTATACAAAGGCGGTTTTCCGGCCCAGTTCGGTGGCAGGCTGTCGTCGGTGCTGGATGTGCGGATGAACGAAGGCAATAACGAAAAGATAGGCGTAAACGGCGGCATCGGCCTTATCTCATCCCGGCTAACGATAGATGGCCCTATTAAAAAGGACAAAGCCACTTTCCTGGTATCAGGCAGGCGCACCTATGTAGATACCTTTACGCGCCTGGTGAACAAGCTAAACGAGGACAACAAGGACTATAGCCCCATCCCTGATTATTATTTCTACGACTTTAACGCACGCCTGAACTATAAACTTACGCCGAAGGATGAATTTACCCTAAGCGGTTACTACGGCCGCGATTTCTTTACCTTTAATGATGCCGGCTTCAGCTTTTCGTTTAACTGGGGCAACTCGATGGGTGTGCTGAACTGGCGCCATAGTTTTAACCCGCGTTTGTTTGTGAACACCTCGCTGGCTGGCACCGGCTATCAATACAACATTAAAAACCAGATTGATGTGTTCAGCTTTAACCTGCGCTCCGACGTGCAGGACCTTACCCTGAAAACCGATCTGGAGTGGCTGGTAAATAACAAACATACCCTCAGACTGGGTGCATCGGGTATAAAACACAGCTTTACAGTAGGCCGCCTGAACTTCGACAGCGATGATGACCGCCAGAACTTTAGCGCCGGCAACGACTATGCTGCCAGCGAATTCGGGGTATATGCTTCTGATGATTACCAGCTGAACACGCAACTGGCCCTGAACTATGGCCTGCGGCTCTCAGGTTTCAACAGCCAGGGTAAAACCTATGCGGCCGTAGAGCCACGTGCTGCGGCGCGCTATACGATCACGCCCAATACCTCGGTGAAGGCAAGCTATGCCAGCATGATGCAGTACATCCACCTGGTTGCCAACTCCGGTGCCTCGCTCCCTACCGATATCTGGTTTCCGTCTACTACGCGGGTAAAACCACAGCGCTCGCAGCAGGTGGCAGCGGGTGTCAGCCACTTGTTTGGTAATGGGAAGTACCTGATCACGAATGAGGTATACTATAAATGGATGCACCGCCAGATCGACTTCCGCGACGGGGCCAACCTGTTTGTAAACGACAGTCTGGAGAACGAATTCCTGTTTGGCAAAGGTGAGAGCTATGGCAACGAGATCTATCTTGAGAAAATAAAAGGCCGCACCACCGGCTGGCTGGGCTATACTTTATCGTGGACCTATCGCCAGTTTGAGGAGATAAATGATGGCCGCCGCTTCCCTACCCGCTACGACCGCAGGCACGACCTGAGCCTGGTCGTGCTGCACCAGTTGAACAAACGCCTGAACCTTACCGGCGCCTTTACTTACGGCACCGGCAATGCCTTCTCGTTACCGGTAGCGCGCTTTGCTTTTCAGGATGTGGAGGGGAAAGAGCCAAGCATAGTACCCATTTACGCCGACCGGAACAGCTTCAGGCTGGATGCCACCCACCGTTTGGACCTGGGCGTAGTCTGGAAACTGAAACCAAAACGCGGCGAGGCAGACCTGACCTTTAGCGCTTACAATGCCTACAACAGGCGCAATCCTTACTTTGTATACTTTGAGCAGCTGAAAGATGAGGCAGACGAGCAGACGATTGGCTTCCGGGCCAAGCAGGTCTCGTTGTTCCCGGTTATTCCTTCGGTAACCTATAATTTTAAGTTCTGATGAAACGCTTCTCCTATTTGTTCCTGCTGGCACTGCTAACTATAGCTGGCTGCAACATGGAAAAAGATATTGATATTGTACTGCCACCGCATGAGCCACAACTGGTAGTGGAATGTTACCTGGAAGATGGTTTTCCGTTTGAGGCAACTGTGCTCGAAACATCCTCTTACTTTGATACGCCTGCAACCCCGGTTGTACCCAGTGCACAGGTATACATCACATTTCGAGACCAACGCATAAAGCTGGACCATAACCCCGGTTTCAATAACAGGACAGGACGCTACTACACACACATGGCCACCACGGTAATGAAGGCTGTACCCGGCGACACCTACGCCCTGGAGGTAACCGACGGCAAAGGGCGTAAAGTTACCGGCCTTACCACCATTCTGCCCAAGGTGCCTATCCAGAAAGTAGAATGGAAGTTTAATGAAAAAGATAAAGCCCTTATTTTAACTACTTTTCAGGATGACCCGGGCAAGGCGAATTTTTACCGCTACATGACGCATCGCGACAGCCTGGAGAAAGGCTCCGAGCGCGAGTTTGTGACTTCAGATGACCTTACGAACGGGAAAGAAACCACCTACGGCTCCGGCTACGACTATGAAGAAGGTGATACGCTCATTCTCTCGCTGTACCACATCGAGAAGCAGTACTATAACTTCCTGCGGTCTGTAAATGATGCACAGAGTGCCAACGGCAACCCGTTTGCACAGCCGGCCAAAGTTAAATCAACCGTACAGGGCGGCCTGGGCGTATTCACGAACCTGGCCTACGACCGGAATACAGTTATCATAAAACGGTAGAACTTAGATTTTCAGGAACGCTGTGAGTTGCCAAGTGATGTTCCGCTACAACCTTCCCTAACTATGCTCCCAGCTTATATCTGGCGAAACTATAGTTCTGAATTACGCCAGTTATAAACTGGTTTCAGGTCCAGCCAAAAGTCACGCAAACGCTAAACTCGCGGCGTAGAAAGTGTGTTGCAGATCATCGGTATAAATCCTATATTCAGGCTCTGTTCACAC
>DATBUF010000584.1:0-5151 GCA_036516435.1 Pontibacter sp. | reverse complement strand
GAACATCCCTTTCAGTTTGGCCAGCTTTGCCTGGAAGTCGTCCATTGGTTCTTCCTCGCGCTTGTTACTGCCTTTGCTGTTATGGCGGTCTCTGTTGCCGCCTACCGGTTTCGGAGCAGCCGGATCGCCTTTCATGCTCAGAGAAATGCGTTTGCGACCGGCATCTACTTCCAGCACGGTTACCTCTACCTTCTGCCCTACTTTCACCACGTCGTGCGGGTTGGTTACAAAGCGATCCGATAAATGGCTCACGTGTACCAGGCCATCCTGGTGCACTCCGATATCCACGAAAGCACCAAAAGCGGTGATGTTGGTAACGATGCCCGGCAACTTCATGCCTTCGCGCAGGTCTTTTATTTCGTTCACACCTTCGGTAAAGCTAAATGCCTCAAAGGTCTGGCGCGGGTCACGGCCTGGCTTGGCAAGTTCGCTCAGGATGTCCTGCAGGGTAGGCAAACCAACGGTCTCCGTTACATAATTTTTCAGGTTGATCTTTTTACGCAGCTCTTCGCTCTTCATCAGATCCTGTACCGTTACACCCAGGTCTTTGGCCATCTGCTCTACAATCGGGTAACTTTCCGGGTGCACAGCCGAAGCATCCAGCGGATTTTTCGCATCCCGGATACGAAGGAAACCTGCCGCCTGCTCAAACGCCTTCTCACCTAAACGTGGCACCTTCTTCAGCTCCGTGCGAGTGCGGAACGGACCATTCTGGTTACGGTACTCCACTATATTCTGCGCCAGGGCTGGCCCTAAACCTGAAACGTAGGTTAACAGCTGTTTGCTGGCAGTATTTACTTCCACACCCACGGCATTCACGCAGCTCATTACCACGTCATCAAGCGAGTGCTTCAGCGCCGACTGGTCCACGTCGTGCTGGTACTGGCCTACGCCAATAGATTTCGGGTCTATCTTCACCAGTTCTGCCAGTGGGTCCATCAGGCGACGACCAATGGAAACAGCGCCTCGTACAGTTACGTCCTGGTCAGGGAACTCTTCGCGGGCTACCTCAGATGCACTATAGATCGATGCACCGCTTTCATTCACCATTACCACCATCACCGAAGCCGGCAGCTTCAGGCTCTTCACAAATGCCTCGGTTTCGCGGCTGGCAGTACCGTTACCAATAGCAATGGCTTCTACCTCAAAACGGGTAACCATGTAGCGAACCGCCTGTGTGGCTTCCTGTTCCTTGTGCTGGCCTGTGTGGGGGTAAATAGTTTCGTTGTGCAGCAGCTTGCCTTGCTTGTCCAGCACCACCGACTTTACACCGGTTCTGAAACCCGGGTCAAGGGCCAGAACCGTTTTCTGGCCGAGCGGCGAAGACAAGAGTAATTGGCGCAGGTTGTCGGCAAACACCCGGATGGCTTCTTCATCGGCACGCTTCTTAGAGCTCAGGCGCACCTCGGTTTCCATGCTCATTTTCAGCAGGCGTTTGTAACAGTCTTTAGCCGCCAGTTTCACCTGCTCCGATGCCGCGTTATTGCCCTTCACGAACATATTCTCAAGTCTGGCAAGCGCTTCCTCTTCATCGGGCTGGGCACTCAGCATCAGCACCATTTCGGTTTCGCCACGGCGCATGGCCAGTATACGGTGCGACGGTGCTTTTTCGATCGGCTCCTCCCACTCAAAGTAATCTTTAAACTTCTGTCCTTCCTCTTCCTTGCCTACCATCACGCGGCTTTTGAACACGCCTTTCTTCTCAAAGAGCTGGCGCATGGTGGCACGGGCTTCAGCGTTCTCGTTCATCCACTCCGCCATAATGTCGCGGGCACCGGCCAATGCTTCAGCGGTGTCTTTTACTTCTTTTTCTTCCGAGATATAGTTGGCAGCTTCCCCATCCACATCAAAGTTTTCCTGCTCGAACAGGCGCTGCGCCAGTGGCTCCAGTCCTTTCTCGCGGGCTATAGTTGCTTTGGTGCGGCGTTTTGGTTTGTAAGGCAGGTAAATATCTTCCAGCACGGCCATCGTTTCAGCAGCCATGATCTGGTCTTCCAGTTCCGGCGTCAGTTTTTCCTGGTCCCGGATAGACTTCAGGATACTCTCCCGGCGCTTATCCAGCTCGCGCAGCTGCTCCAGGCGGTCGCGGATAGCAGCCACCTGCACCTCGTCCAGCGAGCCGGTTGCTTCTTTCCGGTAACGCGAAATGAACGGAACCGTAGCACCTTCATCTAAAAGGGTAGCTGTAGCTTCGATCTGTTTGATGGTGATGTTCAGCTCTGAAGCAATTTTCAGCAAATGATTGATGTTGAAATCCATAGATAAAAAACTGAATAGGATCAGTTAAAAGATTAAGTATAGCTTACTGTCTGTTTAAAGTTGACCGGCATTTAACCCGCAGTTTCGTGCACACAAGGCCCGCACCGGTTTATCAGAAAGCCAAATTTATAGTTTATAGTTTAATTACCGCACTTGTTTGGCCTGTAAAATTGTGCGCGCTTTACCGGAAGCAGGCTGAAAATTATAGTATCTTGCAAGGCCCCATGAAGAAACCCAAGAAAAAACACCTGCGCCGGGCGCTCTATTTCCTGCTGCCGCTGCTCCTGCTGCTGGCCTGCACCATCCGCCGCAACGACTACACACCTTATACAAAAACAGCTTACTATAAACAAACTACAGACGGTCTGCAGCAACACCAACCCAGTATTTCGGAGGGCGACACATTAGAAGTGGGGTGGGCAAAACTGAGTATCACCCCCGCGGCACCATTTCCGATGGCAGGTTATGGCAAACGGCTGGGTAAAAACTATACAACAGTACACGACTCAGCTTACGTGCGCACCTTTGCCTTTAGCAACGGAGCTCAGGAGGCCTATTTTATAGCACTGGACATGCTGATTGCACCTATGACCTTAACTGCTGCCCTGAACCAGGCAAGTAGAGAGGCAGGTCTGAAGCCGGAGCAGTTATACCTGTCGGCTACGCACACCCACACCAGTTTTGGTGGCTGGGGCGAGCGGCTGATGGGCTGGATAATGGCGGGAAAGTATAAACAGGCACAAGTTGATACGACCGCTGCCCAGATCATCCGAAGCATAAAGCTGGCAAAAGCCAATGCCGAAGACGCCAGGGTGGGCTACGGACAAGCTTTTGCAGGCCATTTGGTGATCAACCGCCTGAATGGCCAGGAAAGTGTGCGCGATACAACAATCCGGTTCCTGAAATTTGAGCAGGCTGATGGGGATGTAGCCATTCTCGCCACCTTTTCGGCACATGCTACTGTACTACCCTCTGATCAGGCCATCCTGTCGCGCGACTACCCTGGCACACTTGTAGATGCGCTGGAGAAACAGGTAAATTTTGCCGCCTTTGCTGCAGGCGCTGTCGCCAGTCATGGCCCTGTTTACCACTACGGCGATACCTTTACCAGTGTAGATTCGCTTGGCACACAGCTGGCCCGGATTATTCTGCCTCAGTTGCCTGCCGTAACCACGCAGTATACTTCTAAGCTGGGGTATAGCAGGCTGCCGCTTACTCTGCCCAAACCAGAATGGCGCATCAGCGACAATTACCACCTGGCCCCGTGGCTTTTTCACGGGCTGTTTGGCCGCTACCCATCGTATGTCAGTTCATTACAGGTAGGCAGTGCTGTATTCTTAGGAGCACCCGCCGACTATTCCGGCGAGTTTGTAAGTACCTTGCAGCAACAGGCAACTCAGCAAAACCAGCAACTTATAGTTACCAGCTTCAATGGTGGCTACATGGGCTACTTAACTCCTTCACAACACTATTTTCTGGATGAGTACGAGGTGCGGGATATGAACTTTTACGGGCGCTGGGGAGGCAACTACCTGACCGACATCCTGCGACAAGTGCTGAAGACCTACGCTCCAGCTCCCGCTGCAAAGTAAGATTGCACTGATCCTGGACATCCACATTTAAATTTGAGAAAGGTCTGTCTTCTGACTTGGGGAGGATTTTATAGAATAATACAACGAATAGTATTGCATATTAACCACACTCCAATTACATTCTAAGAAACATCCAAAACTAACCCTCTCTTTAAGAGTTTAATCAAGTAAAAATGCTGTGCAGTGTACTACATGGCTATGTTTAACTGATTGACTCGTGATTATGGAATTATGGATGCCTTATATTACATCTGCCGTGATGCTGTTCGTTGTGACGCTATACCTGGCATTGTTAGTATTTATCCTGACCTGGGTGTACCACGATGCAGAATTGCGTGGCATTAATGGCTGGATGGTAACAGTGCTTACGTTCTTTACCGGTACCATTGCTGGTACGTTTGTATGGTTAGTCCTACGACCAAAAGTAAAGCCACAGCCCGTTACCTGGTAATGCAGAAATTATAAAAACAGATACTATAAAGTTTAACTGCCGGTTAGCAGGGCTAGTGTAAAAAAGTAAATGTAGTTGGGTAGTGCAGAGCTTACTTTTTTACCGAGCCTTCTGAGAGCCGGCAGTTTTTATTTTACACCTTCCCTCCTCGGCATCCAATCGCACTCACTTCCCCTTTGCGCCTCTCTGAATTCACATCCGCTGTATATCTTCCCGCCATTTTGCCGCTATAGTTTATAGTTCCCTGGCACCATACCACTCCATTGCAACTATAGAAGCATATGTTGCTGAAATAAAAAATGATGTTATAACATCTAGTTTGTAATATATTTTGTAACTTCATGCAAAAGTTTTCTTTTACCTGATTATCTTTTATTTTGCATCCTTTATACCACATGTAAACCATGAAAAAAACCATTACCACCGCCTTTACTTTACTCCTGGGTAGTACCCTGTTATTCTCGTGCGAGACCTGCGACAACCCAACCGTAACCCAGCTTGGCCAGGAAGACATCGACTGGCTGGTGTACGAGGAGAAAAGCCGCGAAAGCTTTCTGAATGAAAAGGGAGACACGATTGAATATAAATTTGGTGGTGCTCTAGCCCAGACAGTTGCCGGAGAAGGCTACTCTACCAGCGACGAGTGCATCGATAAGCTGGATACGCAGGCTTTCATGTATCTTCAGGACGAGTCAAAGAAAAACGACTCTTTTATCACGTATATTCTGAAGCGCCCGGATAACCTTATTCTTAAAATAGGTGTAGATGGCCGCGGTGACTGGACTATAGACAAAGATAAACCAACGTACCCTGAGTATGAGGTAGGAGATCGGACGTTTATTAATGTAT
>DATBUF010000583.1:0-6265 GCA_036516435.1 Pontibacter sp. | reverse complement strand
TGCTGCCACTGAGCACAATATTGAGGAAGTAAACTGGCTGATTGCCGCCGAATTTGCTGACAGTGCCGGAGCCGATGTAATCAATTCTTCGCTCGGTTATTTTGCTTTTGATGCCCCTTCGGTTAGCTATACCTATAACCAGATGGACGGCAACACCACAATCATCACCAAAGCAGCTGATTTTGCTGCAGCTACCGGCATGCTGGTGGTGGTAAGTGCGGGTAACGAGGGCAACAAGTCCTGGCGGTATATCTCAGCACCAGCTGACGCCGATTCGGTACTCGCCGTAGGAGCAGTAGATTCGCTGGGCGTAATTGCCTCATTCAGTTCGCGGGGTCCTACGGCAGATAACCGCATAAAGCCCGATGTAGTTGCTATGGGAGCTGGCGTGTACGTGCTGAATGCTGCCGGCAATATTGTAAAAAGTAACGGCACCTCTTTCTCGGGCCCTATAACGGCCGGGTTTGCTACGGTGCTCTGGCAGGAAAATATCTCTAAAACAAACTACGAACTGATACAGCTCATTCGCCAGATCGGGAGCAAGGCTAATGCCCCTGATAACAACACAGGGTATGGTATTCCGAACTATAGCCGCTTGGTGACAGGCCTGCCGACACCTGGCGCGGAAGAGGGGGTTATAGTTGTGAACCCTGTAGAAGGCAATCAGCTGACCTTGCTGCTATCTGAAGTCTGGACAAAGCAACGCGCCGAATTACAACTGCTGGATGCCACCGGGAAACTCCTGTTACAACAATTACTACAGCCAAACCAGGAACGGCAAACTATAAACCTGCAGCCACTGGCTTTGCAGAAAGGAGTATACTTTTGCCGTGTCCGTTCGGGCAGCCAGGTAACTGCTGTGCGTTTTGTGAAACTATAGTTTGTTCCTGCAGCGCCTCCTGAAGTATAAATTCTAAACCTGCACATAAATATTTACCTTTGCTGGCATGAGACCAATAATCGCCCCTTCCGTACTTGCCTCTGACTTTGCCAACCTGCAGTCAGAAGTTGACATGCTGAATAAAAGCCAGGCCGACTGGCTGCATATTGATATTATGGACGGCCGCTTTGTGCCCAACATTTCCTTCGGTTTTCCGGTGATGGAGTCCATTAAAAAGCACGCGCAGAAGCCGATGGATGTGCACCTGATGATTGTGGAGCCGGAACTATATATCGAACGTTTCCGTGAAGCCGGTGCTGAAATCATATCCGTGCATGTAGAGGCCTGCTCGCACCTGCACCGCACCATTCAGCAGATTAAAGCGACCGGTGCCAAAGCCGGAGTAGCCGTAAACCCGCACACTTCCGTACAACTGCTCGATGATATTATTGCGGACCTGGATCTTGTTTGCCTGATGTCCGTAAACCCGGGTTTTGGTGGTCAGAAGTTTATAGAGAATACGTACCGCAAAACAGAAGCTTTAAAGAACCTGATTATAGCGCGTAACTCACAGGCACTTATAGAGATTGACGGAGGCGTAAACCAGCAAAATGCACCAAAGCTGCTGGAAAGTGGCGCAGATGTGCTGGTGGCCGGGAGCTTTGTATTCTCCGCTGCTGACCCGATTGCAACGATAGCTGAACTGAAAAATACCTTAAAATAAACTGTCGCCCTGATGCTGAAATACCTGTCGGTGTGGTGTATGTTGCTTTTGCCGCTGGGTGTTTTAGCACAACAGGGGACTATTACCGGCACCATCCGTACCCCGGACAGCAAACCACTGGAGCTGGCTATAGTTGGCATCAAGGGTACGTCACTGGGTACGCAAACCAATGCAGCGGGCGAGTTCAGGCTGCAGGTGCCGGCAAACCGGAAACACCAGGTAGTGGTCCGCTACCTGGGCTACAAAGAGCTGGTGCAGCAGGTAGAAGTAGCTGAAGGACAAACTATAATCTTGCAACTTATAGTTGAACCAGATCCTAAGCAGCTCGGAACAGTGCAGGTGCGCGGCAAACGCGACGACGAAACACGCGAGCAGGCCAGCACCACCCGCCTCGATCCACGCCTTACCAAAAACCTGCCCTCCGCCTACGGCGATTTCAATAAAATACTAGTTACGCTGCCTGGCGTAAGTAGCAATAACGAGCTCTCCAGCACTTACTCGGTGCGGGGCGGCAACTACGACGAGAACCTGGTGTACGTGAACGGCATGGAGATCTACCGGCCGTTTTTGGTGAGCAACGCGCAGCAGGAGGGACTTAGCTTTGTGAATCCGGACCTGGTTGACAACATCGAGTTTTCCTCCGGAGGCTGGCAGCCCAAGTATGGCGACAAGCTTTCGTCGGTGCTGAACATAGCCTACAAACGCCCGAAAACTTTTGCAGCATCAGTTACAGCTGGCCTTACCGGTGGCGCAGTGCACCTCGAAGATGCCTCGGAAAACGGAAGAGTCGCTTACCTGGTAGGTGTTCGGCACAAAAACGGGCAGTACATGCTGCAGGGGCTGCAAACCGAAGGCGAGTACAACCCAATTTTTTCAGATGCGCAGGCGTATATAACAATAGACCTGAGTAAGGGAACAACACCGATAGGCAAAACAACGCTTGGTATACTTACCAGCTATGCCACCAACAACTACCTGGTGATACCCGAATCGCGGGTTACTACTTTCGGGACCAGGCAGGTGCCGCTGCGGCTCTATGTAGGCTTTGATGGTCGTGAGAAAATGTCCTATAACACCTACCAGGCGGGCGTTAACCTGGCGCATAATTTTAATGCCAACTATAGTTCAGAGCTGATCGTGTCGGGAGTAACCTCACGGGAGCGGGAGTTCCGGGACCTGGAGGCGGGTTACCGCATCTGCGAAATGGATAACTCCGGAAACTTTGAAGAGTGCCAGATGGTGCTGGGAGTAGGCAGTGAATTTAACCATGCCCGTAATGCCCTGCTTGCCCGTATACTTACTGCCGAAAGCCGGAACACCTGGCAGCTAAACCAGCAACACCAGCTGCAGTTTGGCGTAAAGGCAGGGTTCGAGAACATTCAGGACGAGCTGGATGAATACGCCTTCCTGGATTCTGCAGATTATGTTTCGCAGACGTATTACCTGAACACAGGCCTGAACCTGAATACGCAGCGCTACAATGCCTACCTGCAGCATACGATAGAGTTAGACACCCTTAAAACACTGACATACGGGGTACGCGCCAGCTACTGGAACTATAACCGCGAGTGGCTCATTTCGCCACGGGTACAGTACTCCTTTATTACCCGGCACAACCCGGACCTGTCTTTTAAAGCAGCCGTAGGTGTGTATTATCAGCCACCGTTCTACCGCGAGCTCCGCAACCTAGATGGTGAGCTGAATCCGGAACTTGAAGCTCAGAAATCCATACACGCTATTGTTGGCAGCGATTACCTTTTTAAAGCCTGGGGCCGCGATTTTAAGCTTACATCAGAGCTATACTATAAGCACCTGACCAATGTAGTGCCTTACGATATTGATAATGTACGCCTCCGCTACTATGCACACAACAATGCCAAGGCCTATGCGGCCGGGTTGGATGTGCGGGTAAACGGGGAGTTTATAAAAGGAGCGGAGTCGTGGCTGAGCCTGGGGCTGATGACCACGAAGGAAGATGTAGCAGGAGACTCTGTAAATGTGTATGGGCCGGAGGGGCTGGTAACAGCACGGCAGGAGCGAGGCTATATACGCAGGCCATCTGACCAGCTGGTAAACATCGGCGTTTTTTTCCAGGACCACCTGCCGGATAATCCTACTGTGAGAATGTACCTGAACCTGGTGTATGGCAGTGGTTTACCTTTTGGCCCTCCAAGGCAGCCGGAGTACCGCAGTGCCTTCTCCGGAAAATCCTACAAGCGCATTGATATTGGTTTCTCGAAGGTGCTGATTATGGAAAGTGACCTGGTGCGGCAGAATAAATTTGCGCTCGAGAGTCTCTGGATCGGGCTGGAAGTGCTGAACATTATTGATGCCAATAACAGGGTATCCTACACGTATGTGCGCGACATGCAAGGGATAACGTATGCTGTGCCCAATTACCTGACAGGCCGCCGCCTGAACTTACGGCTGGTAGCCCGTTTCTAAAGTGAGTCATAAACAAAAAGACCCTCATTTCTGAAGGTCTTTCGGTATGCGTTACATTTTACGCTTCTTCCAGTTACTATAGGCGTTCTCAATGTCGCGGGCGTAGGTCTGGTACGATGCCGGTTCCTCTTTTCCCAGTTTTATAGCCTTCTCTGATAAGCTGGCCGCCATCTCGTATTCTTTGTTGAGTGCGTACAGTTTTGCCTTCACCCAGTTATTAAAGAAGGTCTCTTTTATAGCAATCGATTTATTGATGATCTGCAGGGCACGCTGGTGCAGTTCTTTGCGTGCCACCATGTAATCAGCACATTGTGCCCAGGTGTACCAGTCATCAGGGGCAGCTTTGGCAAGTGCAGCCTCAATGTTAGCCAGTGCTTTCTTTTCTATTTCCGTCTCAACCCGCAGTGAGATCTGTGCGTTTTCCCAGGTCAGGTTCAGGTTACCGGTATTGGTGCCGATGTCAGAAAAACTAAACTGCATGGTTTCATGAAAACCTACTTTTTTAGGTGTTACACGCAGGTAAGCCACATCCTGCAGCTCGTCGTAACCCTCAAGGCCCCACAAAGTGGTATCACGGTTCAGGACGACGTTCCATACGCTGTCGTTTTCCGGAAGTATAAAGAAGGAATAAGTACCTGCGGGTACCCGCTCGTGGTTCAGGAAGAGCTCATCGGTAAATGTGATGAGAGTAGCCTCGTTAGCGCCGGCACGCCATAGTTTACCGTAAGGTACCAGCCCGCCAAATATCTTCCGCCCTTTAACACCGGGCGCATGGTACCGGATGGTAATGTCTGTCAGCCCTATCGTTTGCTTAAGAAAAGATTCCGGACTTGGCTGGGGTAACTTCACCTGGGCAGTAGCTATAAATCCGGATGATAGTATAAAGAAGAGAAACAGTAGTCTTAGCAGGTACTTTTTCATGGGTTCACTTTTATGATGGTGGTCAGACTGGTTTTTTACTCCCCGAAAAAACCTTGCCACACTTTAAAAAATCAGAAACAACTGCAAAGTTAAAAAACATCCCCGAAACGCCTCTGTACTTTCCCCGCATTCTTAACTATAGCCAGCTACTTAAAATAAAGAGCCACATACGTTTACCCACTGCCTGGTACGGTTTACCTGCTATAACACAAGCTTCGCTTTATTTAATACTTAGTATTAGCAAGGTGCAACTTATTCTTATTTAATTTGTATAATGCTTTAAATAAAAATATAAAATCATTATAAATTTATAATACACCTGTGCGGGCTGGTGAAACGCTGGCTAGCAGAGGGATCAGTTTACCTGAAGAGCTATTTGTTCAGAGCTTAACAGGCAAATTACGCCTTTAGATGCGCTGCTAAGATTGCAGTGAGTTAAATACCAATCAGTTTAAATCATTTTTAACCCTATCCACTATGTATGTGAAAAGTTTACTCAAACAGACGGTAAAATGGCGTGCCTTATACCTTATCATGCTGATAAGTACGCTTACCTACTTTGGCGTCAGTGCCTTTAATAATTACCAGCCAAGCATATCTTCTGATAAAGATGACTATGCACCTGGGGAGATCGCCATTATCAGCGGGTATGGCTGGACACAGGATAGTATAGTTCATGTAGAATTTAAAGAAGAGCCGGATTATCCTGATTATCATGTGTATGACGTGGCGGTAAATAAAGATGGAAGCTGGACAATTAAGTACCAGGTGGAGGATAGACATTTGGGAGTAAAGTTTTTAGTAACTGCCTTAGGGAAACAGACTGGCACGAAGGCAACAACTGTTTTCACTGATGCCCCGACTTTAACATCAATTTCTCCAACTACAGGTTCCACGGCAGGAGGAACATTAGTCACATTAACAGGCTCTGGTTATGTAAGCTCCGCTTCATCAATCACAGTTAAATTCGGTGATGTTTCAGTAGCGGGTACGCGTGTGAATAATACGACTGTTACTGCAGTTGCGCCGGCACATACAGCTGGAACTGTAGATGTTGCAATTACCGTTGTTGCTCCCGGTGGTGGTAATTCAGGTACAGCTACTTTGAAAAATGCCTATACCTATACAGTCCCTTGTACGACACCATCCACCCCTGTGGTAACTGTAGTAGACAACTGTAATGGTACCTCTACCTTATCTACAACAGCTTCAGGCTCACTTCTGTGGAGCACTGGAGAAACTACTTCTTCTATTACAGTAGCTACTGCCGGTACTTACACAGTGACCACTACCGT
>DATBUF010000582.1:0-2867 GCA_036516435.1 Pontibacter sp. | reverse complement strand
TTTACATCATCGGCTTTGTTGATGCTGCCGTAAGTCAGGCGCTTGTAGCCTTTCTCATCCTCGTACACAAAAATGCCGGTGTTAAACACGCTGCGGCGCTGCTGCCGGTTATAGTGCGGCTTCATACGTTTTATCTCCGCCGATTCGTACAGCAAAGCAACCAGCTCATTTCCCATCAGTTCATAGGTGATATCGGCAATGCTGTTTTTAAAGTCCAGCGATTTACGGCTCTTATAGTCGATGTTGAAGTGCTGGATAATGCGTTTTTTGATGTTGATGCTCTTGCCTACGTAGATCACTTCGCCCTTTTCGTTGTGGAAGTAGTACACGCCCGGCACCATCGGCAGCGCATCCACCTGCTCTTTGCTAATGGCGGGCGGCAGCAGCGATGTTTTAATTTCCTGCTTCAGTACCTGCGAGGTGTTTTCGGCTGCCATGTTCATGTTGCCATCCACGACCGGCCGGTTTATCTTGATGAGCTTATCAAAAAGAATGGCGGTGGCTTCTGCATCTCCGATGGCCCGGTGGCGCTGTTTCAGTTCAATGTCGATGCTCTGGCAAAGCTTACCCAAACTATAGGAGGGCAGCCCCGGAATAAGCGCGCGGCTCAGGCGCACGGTGCAGAGCGTTTTTCGCTGGAACGTATAACCCAGGTCGGCAAATTCTTTTTTAATAAAAGAGTAGTCGAAGCGTACATTGTGGGCCACAAAAATCTTGCCTTCGGTAAACTCCACAATTTCTTTGGCCACCTCGTAAAACTTGGGCGCATCCTGCACCATGTCGTCGGTAATGCCGGTTAACTGGGAGATAAAGTAGGGAATGGGGCGCTGCGGGTTGATGAGCGTGCTGTACTTGTCCACGATCTTCTGCCCGTCATGTATAAAAATTGCGATCTCTGTTATCTTGTCCTGAGCCGGCTGTCCGCCTGTTGTCTCAATGTCTATTATCGCGTACAAATGATTCGGATTTAGGTATAACGCTGCCGCTGCTTCTGCTGCCGCAGGCTCTACTGGTAAACCAATATTTTTAGTAATCCGTTTCAAACTATGTATTTATATGTAGGTACTGCAAATCTGTTTAGCAAGGGTGAGCTATAGTTCCTTTCCATCGTCTTTGCGTTTGCCGCGGCCCAGGCCATTCCACATTTCCTGAAACCAGCTGGTGACCTTCCCGTGCCGTTTGGGAGCTACATCATCAATGTCTGCCAGCAGAAAACCAATGGGCTTTAGCGATTCGCTGGCATCGAACACCACCTTCAGCATGGCAATAAACGGGATGGAGAGAATCATGCCGGCGGCTCCCCATATTTCACCTCCAATCAGTAAGCCAAGTATAGCCGCAAAAGGGTTCAGGCTTACTTTGGAGCCCACTACCAGCGGGGTTATAAAATTACCTTCCAGGAACTGCACAAACATGAACACCAGCACTACCAGCACCGCATCTATCAGGTGGCCGGTGGTGGCTAAGGTAAACAGGGCAGGCAGCAGCGCCCCGATCATAATACCGATGTAGGGAATGATGGTAAGAATAGAAGCAAAGATGCCGAAGAATATCGCGTACTTTACATCCAGCAGGAGCAGCCCCGCCGAGTTGAGCAACGATACGATCACGATCACGATCATAAGCCCGGAAATATAGCTCTGAACTACCTGCTGTATGTTGTTTACAGTCTGGTTCATGCTGCTTCGGCGGTCTTTGGCCACAAACAGGAACATAAACTGCTGCAGGTGGTCGCGGTAATAAAGCAGACAGAAAACGAAAATAGGCACTACCGTGAAAGCTGCGATGGCGCCTGTAGTTACGGAAATGGTGTTGCCCAGAAAAGAAGTGGCAATGTTCTGTAAACCTCCCACGGCATTCTGCACCAGGTCGCTTTTATTAGACGGGGCAATCCCGAATTTCTGAAACAGGAACAGTTGCACCTTGTCTATCAGATCCCCGATATTGCTGCTGATCGTGCTTAGTTCGGTAGTAAGGCTCATGAGCTGCAAAGACAGGAACCAGACCACCATGCCAAGAATGATGACTACCAGGATGATGCTGGTAAGGATAGCCAGCGGCCTTGGGAACCTGAGCTTTCCTTCTAGGTCGCGGGTGAGCGGCAGCAGGAGCAGGGCGAACAGCATGCCGAATGCAAGCGGCATCAGCACCGACTTAAATGCCTGCAACAACCAGATCAGTAAGATGATACCGAGCAGAATAACCGTGTATTTAAAATAGGAAGGTAGCTTTATTTCCATCTGGCACAGGTTGCAGCCGAAGCAAGGGTGAAGGGTATAAACAAGTCAGAACTTTGGTGCTAATATAGGTAAAAATAAATATTTTTATGCTAATCGTTTTAGTTTTATTTTGTTTCTGAAAAACACGCTAATATGTGAACTGAAAGCTAAAATCTATAGTTGTATATCCTATAGGATAAGTAGTAACTATAAGTAACAGGTAAGGTAAGCTAAAAATATTAGTAAAAATTTTATTAACTTGCGAATCGTAATGCACAGGAACTAATATTGCACCTTGTCTCTTATATTTTCCTATATTTCCGAGTAATTCCATTAAAACAAATACACTTACGCTAACAGAATGGCAGAGTTAGAGCATAATTATAACGAAGACAGCATCCGCTCGCTGGAGCCGCGCGAGCACATCAGGTTACGTCCTGGTATGTACATCGGCAAGTTGGGAGATGGTTCTTCGGCTGATGACGGTATTTACATTTTAGTAAAAGAGGTAATCGACAACTCCATCGACGAACACGTGATGGGTTTTGGTAAAACCATCGACATCAAGATCTCTGACCACAAGGTACAGGTGCGTGACTATGGCCGTGGTATTCCGCTCGGCAAGGTAATCGACTGCGTGAGCAAGAT
>DATBUF010000581.1:0-2361 GCA_036516435.1 Pontibacter sp. | reverse complement strand
TTCCTGGGCGAGCCGCTGGAGAAAGTGCTGGAACAAGGCCAGCTGAAACTTACCTATGATGAGACCGGCTTCCACATTGCGTACTTCGATAATGTGTACCCGACAAGCATCAACTCCTATCCTTACCTGCTGCAAAAACTGGTTGATGCTTCCGGAGATCAAACCATCAAAGAACACCTGCAGCACCTGGAACAAACTATAGCTTCGGATAAGATAGACATTGCGCGCTGGCAACAGGCAAAGCAGGCGTTACATTCAACTATAAACAAAAGTGCTGCTTTAGAGAAATTGCTGGAAACTATAAATGCAGATCAGAAGCAGCTGGAAGAGCTGCTGGAGTTGCAGTTCTTTAAACTATGTTTCTGGCAGGAGTCGCAGCAGAAGATGAATTACCGCCGTTTTTTTACAGTAAACGATCTGATCTGCCTGAGCATTGAGAAGCCGGAAGTTTTTGAAAAGTACCACCAGTTCATCAAGCAGCTGTGTCACCAGGGCCTGGTGCAGGGCCTGCGCGTTGACCATGTGGACGGCCTTTTTGACCCGGATAAATACCTGGCGCAGCTTCGCGAAATGGCTGGCGATGAAAAGTACATTGTGGTAGAGAAAATTCTGGAAGGTGAAGAAGTGATACCGGATTACTGGCCGATACAAGGCAACTCGGGCTACGACTTTTTAGCGTGGGCGAGCAATGTGATGACCGACCCAGAAGGTAAAGAAAGGCTAACCGAAGTATACCAACGCGTAGTGCCCACCGCCACTACCGATTACGAAAAACTGGTGTTCGACAAAAAGCTGTTTATACTGGAGAAACGCATGCAGGGCGAACTACAGAACCTGTTGCGCCTGCTGCAGCACCTGCAGATCGTACCGGAAGAAGCCGAAGAAACCTGGTATCATGCGCTGGCCGTGTGGCTGGCATCTTTCCCGGTTTACCGCGTGTACGGCAACAGCTTTCCGTTATCAGAGGAGGCAGATGAAGTAATTGAGAAAGCTTATACTATTGCACTTGAAAAAGCACCAGATCGGAAAGAACAGCTGGACGCACTGCGCGAAGTATATCAGCCGGATTTAAGTGAGCCAGAAGATCTGCTGAAAGACAAACTATACTTTGTGATGCGGAGTCAGCAGTTTACAGGTCCTTTGGCAGCTAAGGGCGTGGAGGATACCGCCTTTTACAACTATAACCGTTTGCTCTCGCTCAACGAAGTGGGCAATAGTCCGGAGATTTTTAACCTGCCGCCAGAGCGTTTTCATGAGCACATGCAGCGCCGACAGCAGCACTTCCCGCACTCTATAAACGGCACTGCCACCCACGACACCAAACGCGGCGAAGATGCCCGTATGCGCATCAATGTCATCAGTGAGTTACCTGAAGAATGGGAACAAAACGTGCAGCAATGGATAGATTTTGCCGTGGATGTAGCTCCGGGAATGGTACCGCGCCGCAACGACCTGTACTTTATTTTCCAGGCGCTGCTGGGCGTGATGCCGATCGATGAAACGGTTGATGACACGCTGATTGAACGGGTGCAGGAGTACATTACCAAAGCCCTGCGCGAAACCAAAGCCCGCACCAACTGGACCAACCCGAACGAGGAATACGAAGAAGCAACCAAGGAACTGGCCAGTAAACTGCTCAAGAGCAAGCGCTTTCTGGACATGTTTCTGCCGTTCTTCCGCAAGCTGTCGCACTACGGCTGGCTCTATAGTTTAAACCAGTTGCTGCTAAAACTTACCTGCCCGGGCGTGCCAGACATTTACCAGGGCTGTGAGTTCTGGGACCTGAGCTTGGTAGACCCCGACAACCGCCGCAAAGTAGATTATAGTCTGCGACAGGAGTCACTCGACAAACTACAGGCTGCTGCTAACGGCGATCAGGCAAAACTGCACCAGCAGCTACTGCAGCAACCGGAAAACGGGCAGGTAAAACTATACCTGTTGTTCAAAACGCTTGCTGCCCGCAAGAATCTCCATGATGTGTTTGAACAGGGCGAATATTTGCCATTGGAAGCGACTGGAAAGTTTAATAACCATGTGCTGGCATTTGCCAGAAAGTATAAAGACAAATGGGCTATAGTTGCCGTACCGCTTCTAATCACAAAACTGACAAATGAAAAAGGCTTGCCCTTAGGCGAGCAGGTTTGGGCCGATACCGAACTAATACTACCAAATGGTGCGCCACAGCAATGGCAGGACGAACTGGGCAATAAAAAGCTCACCGGCAGACTAAAATTAGCCACTCTTACCGAAACATTCCCTGTTGTACTTTTAACCGGAACAAACGCATGATCATACCACATCGTAGCTGCGGCATTTTACTGCACATCACATCGCTTCCATCAAAATACGGCATCGGCGATC
>DATBUF010000580.1:0-3646 GCA_036516435.1 Pontibacter sp. | reverse complement strand
CACTTTTTTATGGCGCAGTATTTCTTCCGGCACGTGCAGTTTCATTTTAAAGTCGTTGCCGGCTGGCAGCTTTTGGTTCACCTTATGCAGGAACAGCTGCACTTCATCCAGCAGGCGCAGGTACGAGTATTCGTTCTTGATAATAACAGTGTTGGCAAACTCCCGCAGGGCATTCTCTTCCTCCTCACTCAGGTCCTTGCCCGAGTAAATAATAATCGGAATATCAGCCAGTCCCGGGTTCGACTTGATCTTCTTCATCCAGTCATAGCCTTTCATGCCCGGCAGGTTCAGGTCGAGTATAATTCCGTCTACCTTCTGTTTGGCCAACACTTCTTCAGCCTCCTCAGCCGAAAGCGCCGACGTGGATTTGAGGCCATGCGCCAGTAACAGCTCTGCTACCGCCTTGTTCTCCACTTCGTTATCCTCTACAATCAGGATGTTTTCCAGCGACCTGCCGGATGCATCTGTTATGGTGGTAAAGGCCTTATTCAGCATTTCGAGGGTAACGGGTTTAGGCAGGTATTCTTCATTTCCTTCGTGCTGCCCTATCACTTCCTTATCGTACGCCGACATAACGTGCACATTTACATGGCGCAGGTCCTTGTCTTCCCTGATCTGCTTCAGCACATCCCAGCCACTCATATCGGGCAGCTGTATATCGAGCAGCATGGCGTCCGGTTTCTGCTGCCGGGCTACCTGCAGGCCTTCGGAGCCGGTATAAGCCTGGTGTACCTTAAAGTTTTTCGCTGTTGCAAAATCCGCCAGTATGTCGCTGAAGCCTTTGTCATCTTCCACGATCAGGACTACAACATCTTTCCTGTCTTTCCTATCCTGGTCTTCCAGGTTTTTAAAGATACGGCCAATAGAGGGGCCCGCCTTGGTAGCCGACCTATTGCTGTTTACCTTAACCGGCTCTGCTTTTCTCTCCTCAAGGATTTGTGGCACAGCAGGCAGGTACAGCGTAAAGGTACTGCCTTTGCCCGGCTCGCTTTCAAGTATAAGTTCGCCGCCCAGCAGGGTTGCCAGCTCCTTGCTTATAGTTAAGCCCAGGCCTGTGCCACCATACTTGCGCGTAGTAGAAGTATCTGCCTGCTGAAATGCCTCAAACACCATCTCCTGCTTTTCTTTCGGGATGCCAATACCGGTGTCCCGCACAGCAAAAGCTATCACATCTTTCTGCTCCCGCAACTGCTCCGATCTAAATGCCGGCCGCTGGTGCACCTGGTAAACACGCAGTTCTACTTCACCACCTTCTTCCGTAAACTTAATGGCATTGCCTATAAAGTTTTTCAGGATCTGCTCTACCCGGAAACGGTCTGTCACTATAGTTTCCATAGTTCCCGGCATTATGCGCTCGGTGTAGCGGATTTTCTTTCTAGCGACCACTTCCCTGAAAACAGGCTCCAGTCTGATGTCCTCCAGCTTTACTTCTGTATTCTCCAGCTTCACCATTCCCGATTCTATTTTGGAGAGGTCCAGTATCTCGTTTATCAGGCGGAGCAGGTCGTTACCCGAACGGTGAATAATCTGGGCATGATCGATCTGTTTCAGCGATAACGTATTCTCCGCGTTATCTGCCAGCAGCCTCGAAAGTATAAGGATACTGTTGAGCGGAGTGCGCAGCTCATGGCTCATGTTGGCCAGGAAATCACTCTTATACTTGCTCACCGTTTCAACCTGCTGCATTTTCAGCTCTATGGCTTCGCGGGCATCTTCCAGAGCCCTGTTCTTACTGTTCAGGGTCTCGTACTGTTCTTCCAGCAGTTGCGCTTTTTCCTCGAGTTCGGCATTTTTTTCCTGCAACTCTTCCTGGTTCACGCGCAACTCCTCTTCCGAGGCTTTCAGTTCGGCGTTCAGCTGACGTAGTTCTTCCTGCTGTGTTTCCAGTTCTTCGGCCTGGTTCTGCGTTTCGTAAAGCAGTTCCTGGGTTTGCAGGTGAGCTTTCAGCGTGTGTACTACTACGGCTATGCGTTCAGCAGCCGCATCAAAGAGCTGCTGTTGCAGTTCGGTATGTGGCTGGCGTGAGCAAAGCTCCAGGGCTCCCACAATATTTTTGGCAAAGTATAGTGGTATAATGATAACCGAAGCCGGTGTTATATCCGCCAAACCTGACTTTATTTTCAGGTGATCGTCGGATACATGGGGCAATACAACTACTTCCCGCTCACTTACGGCCTGACCTACCTTCCCGGATCCTATCTCGAATACCGGGAGCTGCTCCAGGCTATACGGCACACCGTGGCAGGCGGCAGGCGCCAGTTTACCATTGTTATTGTGCAGGTAAAAAATACCGGCCTCTGCGCCTGTATAGTGGCACAGGTACGAAATAGCATTTTCGGCTACCCGTGCCAGCGAGGTTTCGCCGCCTACCTGGCTGTTCAGGTCGGCAATGCCTGTCAGTACCCAGTTACGGTTGATGTTCTGCGTTGTAAAGGTCTGCAGATTTTCTTTCATCTCCCGGATGGCGAAACTCAGCACATCCTCTTCACTTTGTACTGGCACTTCTACATCGTAACGGGCCTCACCTATGGCTTGCGCTACCTCGGCCAGAGTTGCTGTTTTCTGGAGCACCCCTCTGAACGACGAAGCCACACTCCCGATCTCGTCTTTGCTGTAAATATCAATGGTAACATCTGTTGCGCCTAATTTGATGCGGTCGGCAGCTACCTTTAATGCCGAAAGCGAAGAGGATATCTGATTGACAATGAAAACGGACAGGAAACTAACCAGCACCAGTATCACAATCACAGCAGTTATCAGGTAGCCCATGCGTTGCTGCTTTTCGCTGCTGGCCGCTATTACCTGCTTCCGGATATTGTCGATCAGCTTTAGCTCAGCCTTCCGGTAATCTTCTATACTATTGGTGAACAGGTCGAAGGTGCCATGTGTACTATAGGCCGATAACCTGAGTTTCGGGTTACGCTCTATGGTCTGCAGGATAGCGGCCACCTGCTTATAGTTATCAGAGGTAAGTATAGCCTGCACATCAGCTACTGCTTCCGGGGCAGCATTCTTGTTAAAATCATTTAATGCCCTGCGGTAGGAATCTAATTGCGTAGAGATCTGGGCATAGTCCTCATACGAGAAAGTCTCATCCAAAATCACCTTCATGAGCAGGCTCCTGATGCGGGCCAGGTGTATTTTAGCTTCAGCCAGGCTGCGGAAGCTCTGCAGTTGCTTCGAGATAGCTATAGTACTTATACCACTGGCGTCAGCACTTATCCTGTTCAGAAAGCTAAAGATCAACCCCGAGGAGTACTGCCTGTATTCCTGCAGGTCAAGTTTGTTTTGCTCCAGATCATACACATATTTCCGCTGCTCGCCGAGCAATGCCATGTCCGGGAACTGGCGCCCCGATGCGGTCAGGAATTCTTTCAGGCTGTTTTCGGCTCTTTCGGTATTCGTTCGCAGGATCTTGGCTTCTACCATAAAAGAGGTATCGCCGGAGGCTGCTGCCAGCACACGGGCCCGCTCCTTCTGGAAAGCATGCAGCAACTCCGATATTTTTTCCGATTCTTCCAGCTGCACCACTTCCTGCTTTAGCTTTTCGTTATCTTCTATCTCTGCCTGGATGGTGGTAATAGCGAAGTACAGCACAGGGAGTAACAGGAGCGAGAGCAACAGCAGGAGCTTGTCTCGTATCTTC
>DATBUF010000579.1:0-1654 GCA_036516435.1 Pontibacter sp. | reverse complement strand
CTATAGTTCTATAGTTGCTGCTTAACCCACCCCTACCCCTCCCAAGAGGGGAATTGCTGCTATTGCTATAGTTGAGCCTATGGTTTTATAGTTGCAGCCTCTTCCCGTGGCCGGCTATCGTTTGGCCCTGTAGCCCAGTTGAGTTACAAACTCAACATCATGGTTAGACACGGGTTACAAACCCGCGCCAGCGATAGGCTTCAGCTTTAGCTATAGTTGCAGCCATAGTTTCATAGTTCCAGACCAGGAGCGGACAGGTCGCGACCTGTCCCTACGGAACTACTACCACGAAAAATGTCGAAGCATAGCAGTTCAAACTATAGATCAACCTTTCCCAAGAAGTGATGTTTGCAGTCTTTGGGTTGAGCGCCTTTGACTTGTTGCGGTGCCGCAGGCAATCCGTCGCAGGAGGATAGCAAGAAGGCAGCAGCGCGATGCCTGAAGACGGGGCCGCTCGGCCCGAGAGAGCCAAGCCAACTATAAAACAAAGGGTAAGTAAAGCTCCCAGGAATACAAGAGGCTATAAAACACCAGGCTTGGTTCCAGTTGAGAGGAAAGTCAACTATAGTTTGAGATAGACTTCCCGCTACACTCGAAATAACAATAGTAGAAAAATTAAATTCCAGCCCCACTACTCCTTCTGACTGGCCTGAAACAACTTCTGCTTCTCTTCTTTAGAAAGGCTTTCGTAGCCTGAACTGGAAATCTTATCCAGAATCAGATCGATCTCTTTCTGGCTTGGTTTACCTACAGGAGTAGTGGCGCTGCCATTGGTTCTGCCAGTAAAAGTGGTATTCCGGCGGTGCGTTACTTTCAACTTGGGTCTGCGGCTAAACAACCCGGTAAAGAAATCGAAAATGGCATGTAGTGGGCGCCCCATATCGGAACCACGCTGCAGTTGCTTGATGAACAGCCAGCCAATCAGCGCGCCGCCTAAGTGGGCAATGTTGCCACCGGCATTGTCGCCTACAGCCCCCGACATAGAGAGAATTACCAGAAACAGTGCAATGTATTTGATCCGTACCGGCCCGATGAGCAGCAGGTTAAAAGTAAAGTTGGGGAGCAACGTAGCAGCGCCCACTACAATCGCCAGCACGCTCGCCGAAGCACCGATCATCACCGAATTAGCTGCACGATCAGCAAAGTATGGAATAAAGTTGTAGGTGAGCAGGTACAGCACTCCGCCAGCAATACCACCGAGCACATACAGGCTCAGCAACTTCTTATCGCCCAGGTATTCGCGCACCAGCTGGCCAAACCAGTACAGGTTCAGCATATTAAAAATAATGTGCAGAAAACCCTGGTGGGTAAAAAAGTAAGTAATTAGCGTCCAGGGGCGGGTTATAAATACAGATGGGCTGGAATGCAGCTCGATAAAGCTCATCAGCAGGTAGTATGCCCCCTGCCCTACGGTAAAGGTAAGCAGCAGGCGAAACACGATCAGCACCACAAACACGATCACATTGATCAGGATCAGCTGTTTGAGCGTGTTGTTGGGCTGCCGGAAGGTATCTTTTATATCTTGAAGTATACTCATGTGATCAGGTGCCCTATCGTTTGCTGAGGTGGCACGTGTACGTTATCAGTAATAAAACCTATAAAGTGTAAACTGTGTGTTGCAGGGTTTCTATACTTAATACTCGTGGTAATCGTT
>DATBUF010000578.1:0-5273 GCA_036516435.1 Pontibacter sp. | reverse complement strand
AGGCAGTTTAGGGTTTCGGGCGACATAGGTACGAGGCAATCTGCTTTTTAGAGATACGTTGAACAGGTACGGACAGCGCTGCTAGTTACATGGTGTAGCTGCTTTTTCCGTAGTGGCACAAAAAGGTTATGTTGTTAGAGGTAGAATATGAAATCTGTTGGAGTAGGATGCGGAGCATGAGGCTAGTTAGTAGAGTTTATAGTTTCAGCAACGTCATCAATATCAGTGAGCCAGCAGAGTAGATCAGGCGTAATCCAAGAAAATACATCCATGATGAGTGCATGAATACCTATAGCATCGCCAAAGCATGTTCTGCCATTGCTATCAAAGCATATTGGTTCATTATGATAAATCCTGTTCCTGTGTATTCGGATCTTATTTAGTACATCATAGATTTCTCTCCTGCCATAACCAGTAGGCAGGTTTCGGAACATCTTTATTGGCCGGCCTTTCAATAATTTATAATGCTGTAACTCAAAGAGGTCTGTCCAAAAACCAAATGTCTGTTCCGCGATAATTTTGCTGGTACTTACAGGTGTTCTTGATTTTCGGAGCCGCTTCTCAGCCCTTACAACTTCCAATAGTAGAAATTCATTCTGCACAAATACCCTCTTCCTTTTGTCAAAGTACTTGAGAGTTGAGTCTATCATAAATCCAGTTTTTTGATTTATGATCCAGTCTGGATCAGAGAAGTGTGCGGAGAGTGCCTCATTTATACCATTTCGTAGAACAACCTCAAGTGTACTCAAGAGAGGTAAGAATGCCTTTGATACTCTTATATTCTGCTTATACAGCTGAATGGCTATTTGCTTGTTCCCTTTACTAATGTGTAAGTACTTACTCAGGCGAGGGAATGATAAATGTGGTGCGACCTGGTCAAAATCCATATAATAAAATAGTTGGGAATAAGGAACAAGTTACAGTAAAGATTCGTATATTTGTAGTGTGATGCTTGGTAAAGCCTCTTGCTCTTGAGCAACGTAACTAAGTGAAAGATAAAGGAGCTCCTCGGGGCTCCTTTCTTGCGTTCAGGCGGCACCGATTACCGCCGCTGCTCAAAATCCTCAAACCCAGCTAAACTAGCCAGCTCCTGCACTTCCACTTTCTCAACCCGCGCATGCTCCGGACCATGGTGTGCCCAAGCTTTGAGCTCTGCTATAGTTTCTGGTTTTCCTTCGGCTTCTAAGTACACAGTGCCATCGGGCTCGTTTTGTACAAAGCCTTTCAGGCCTAATTGCCGGGCCTTCTCCTGGGTGCTGGCCCTGAAAAAGACGCCCTGCACTTTGCCGTATACTCTCATGGAAACACGTTTATAGTTGCTGCTCATCGTTTTATAGTTTAAGTTAGCTGCACCATGTGCTACGCAGTAGGGGCAGGCCGGTTGGCAGGTAATATACAGGCTCCGGCTCAGAACGAAACAGGCCAATGCATTTGTTATAGTATGGGCGCAAACTATAGGGCGTTCCTGAAATTTGATTTATCTTTAATGCCGCCGTTTTAAGAGCAATCCGGCAGGTTTACAGAACAGAAATATGTCGTTACTATTCACTGATTTTAAAAGCTGGGACGCGCACTGCGCCGAAACCGGCCAACCACTATACCAGCCGGTGCTGGAGTACGAAATTGAACAGAAAGGCCGCACCGAAGACTTTATCTGGGAGAACATTGCCAAAGCCTATGAGGTGATGAAAGATGCCGTACAAACCGGCCTGACCGAAAACATGACGTCGCGCTCGGGTATGGTAAACAACGGAGCTAAAAAAGTAGCCAACTCGCCTGTTACGGTATTGTCGCCGGAGTTCCAGATGCTGGTATCGCGCGCATTGGGAGCTAAAGAGGTGAACTCGTGCATGGGCCGCGTGGTAGCCGCGCCTACAGCAGGGGCCTCGGGTATTTTGCCGGGTACGCTTACCACACTGCAGGAGCTGCATGGCCTTGATGACAGGAAAATACACGAAGGCTTGCTGGTAGCAGCCGGTATTGCCTTAATTATAGAGCAGAATGCATCGCTGGCAGGTGCTGTGGGCGGCTGCCAGGCCGAAACGGGTAGTGCAGCGGCAATGGCAGCCGGTGCTATAGTTTACTGTTTAGGTGGCGATGTAAAGCAGGTATTTAATGCTGTAGCTATTACCATACAGTGTATGCTGGGCCTGGTGTGCGACCCGGTGGCCGGCCTGGTTGAAGTGCCGTGCATTGTGCGTAATGCCAGTGCAGCAGCTATAGCTTATTCTTCGTCGCAGTTGGCTATTGCCGGCGTGGACCCGGTTATACCGGTAGACCAGTGCGTGGCAGCCCTCGGCGAAGTTGGGGAGAGCATGGAACGCAAGTACAAAGAGACTGCCGAAGGTGGTTTGGCCAACACGCCACGTGCCCGCGAAATAGAAAGCTTTGTGCTGGTGCAGGATGTGGAAATACTTCCTGACGAAGACGCGGTATAGTTAGAAAGTTAAGACCTTAAAAAGGGGAGGAGGCCTGTGTGGTTTTCTCCCCTTTTTTATTTCATAGTTCGGGCAACTGTTTTTATAGTTTAGAGCTCTTTATAGTTAGATGATTTTCGTTGGGACGGGCGGCTTAAAGCTGTTTGATGTCAGGTTGTAAGATGTCAGGGCTGTAAAGTCTGAGCATGCAGGCCGAACACCTGGTAAACGGCCGATGCACAACTATAGAACTATAGCACAAACTATAGCCGCTGTGTCAGAAAGGCCTGAACCAAGCCTGATACAACCAATCGGAACGCTGCTTAACTTGCATCGAATTAAGACACAAACTATAGCATCATGAAGAAGCACCTGTTTGTTTTGCTGGCAGGCATGCTGGTATTCGCCTCCTGTACAGTGCCACAGATGGCCGAAGAATCAGGTTTTAAGCAGCAGGCTGAAGAATTGCCTGTGGAAGGCCGTAAAATGCTGAAACCGAACGGCGACTTTACGATCGGTAACTATAAGGTAACCAATGTAAAGCGCGGCTGGGTACAGACGAGTGGCACCTCTATTTTTGGATACAACGACAGCGAGGCCATGCAAAAGTACCAGCTCAGCTTGCTGGATGATCAGGGCAAGGAATGGTCCGTGCAGTCGGCAAGTTACCTGGGCATTACGTCGTGGCAGGATGGCAACGGGCTTACGATAGAATTGTCGCCGAACATGGAGTATTATGTGAGCCGGATCACATCGCCGGATGGTGAAGAATGGCGCCTGATAACTATAGATCCGCGGCATTACTTCAAGCGCAAAGAATTTAGGGGGGAGCTCACAAACGGAACTACCACTTTCACGATCGATCCTGTTTACAAATTCGAAGGCAAAACGCTGCCACTCTCAGAGATAGTAGGGTATGAGTTCCGGAATGCCAGTGGCGTGGTTGGGGCAGTGCAGGTTATAAACGGTGGTAAAGTATGGTTAAAACCTGACCTACAGGGTGATACACGCAGGGTAATTGCCAGTGCTATGGCCTCGTTTCTGCTCTATAACAAGCTGGAAGAAAGCTTTCAGAACGATTGAACTTAATTAAATAAAGCTGCTGTTGGCCAGTAAGTGCACATTCATCACATTTTGCAGACGGTTCGTCACATTTCAGGAGCCTAAAGTATAAAAAGTCAGTAAGTTGCGCGGTAATTACAACAGCTGGCTCCAGGCCGGTTTTACGCTGTACAGAAAGTATACATGAAGAAGTTTTTTTGGTGGTGCGCCGGTGCCGACGACACCATTCTGGAGAAGTGTTCTAAGTCGGAGCACATTAAATATGCTGGCGTAGGCGCTACCGTGTTGTTTACGGGTGTGCTGGCCAGCTTGTCGGGCGGGTATGCGCTTTATACCGTCTTCGATTCGGTGCCGATGGCTGTGGCGTTTGGCCTGCTGTGGGGTGCCGTTATCTTCAACCTCGACCGGTTTATAGTTTCTACCATTCGCAAAGAGGGTAGGTTCTGGAAAGAGCTGCTGATGGTAACACCCCGTATCGTATTGGCCTTGATTCTGGCTGTGGTTATTTCGAAGCCACTGGAACTGAAGATTTTTGACAAGGAAATACAGGCAATACTGAAAGAAAAGCAGGCCGAACTGGCTATTCAGCATAAAGCACTGGTAGGGAAGCAGTTTGCCGAAGTAGATTCTGTGAAATCAGAGATTACAGCCATACGCTCTGAGATTGAAGCCAAAGTGAAGGAACGCAACAAACTATACGAAGTAGTTGCCGCCGAAGCCGACGGTACAGGTGGTACCGGCAAAGTGGGCAAAGGCCCTATTTACGAAGAGAAAAAGCGCCAGTACGATAAGGTAGATGAAGAGCTGAAGTTGCTGCAGGCCAGCGCCGCCGACAGAATTCTGGTAAAGGAGAAACGCATTGCCGACCTGATGAAACAGTATGATGCTACCGTATCAGAGGGGCAGCAAAGTTTTTCGAACTACGATGGCCTGATGGCGCGAATAGATGCCTTGAATAAGTTGCCCTGGCTGCCGGTGTTCTTTATTACGCTGCTGTTCATCTGCCTCGAAACAGCTCCTATTTTTACCAAACTCATCACCAGCAAAGGCCCTTACGATGATATTCTGAAAGGGGTAGAGCACGAACGTACCACACAGGAAATACAGCGGGTGCAGGAGCGCCAGAAACAGTACGACGTACGCCAGGCTGTTGCAGAAGCTAAGTTTGCAGCCCGGCAGGAGTATGAAATTGAAGCCAAGCGTGAGGAAGAACGCGTTAAATCGGATGCCCACCTGGATGTGGTGCGTGAGTCGGCGGCTGTATGGCGCGAGCGCAAATTAGCTGACGTAAACCGTAGTCCGAATACGGCTGCCGAAGTCCTGAACGACGGGGAAGAGAATGGCTACTATAAGTGGTAACCAACTATAGCATCTGTATGGAACGCCCGGGCAGGAATAAAAACTTGTCCGGGCGTTTTTGTTTGCCTGAACCGCAGATTAATAGGGGTTTAATGGATTAGCAGAATCGGGTTATAGTCGAATCTATAGTTTATAGTTGGTTCTTTTCTTTTTTGCTGGCGCGAGTCTCCAGAATCGTGTCTTGCTATGGTGTTAAGTTTGTAACTCAGCTAGTCCGGCAGGGGCAGGTAGTTGCGTTGGCTATAGTTCTATAGCTTTTTGCTGTTTCGGACTTCCTTGTCCGAAACCAATCTGCTACGGACTTCCTAGTCCGCGTTGCTGAGGCCGCTGCTATAGTTTATAGTTGCTGTTCATTGTTCACACTAGCTGAAGTCTGGGGCTCTGCCCCAGTTGAGTTACAAACTCAACACCATAGCAAGACACGAGTCTGGAGAC
>DATBUF010000577.1:0-3257 GCA_036516435.1 Pontibacter sp. | reverse complement strand
CGCCTTTCCATCTTCAACTATAACAAAAATTAAGCTCCTTGCTGGGGCTCCTGCCTGTCGGATGCCAGCAACTCCTGCTGCTGTTTGGTGCCTTTAAAATCTATGGCCTGCATCTGAGTTACAGTGGCTTCTTTCACTTCTTCAAAGGCAGCTAAATGCTTTTTGCTAACCGGGTCGGCGGAGGGTAGTTTTACTTTAAGTGCATCCACCTGTTTGCCGTTTTTCCAGAAGCGGTAGCACAGGTGCGGGCCGGTAGCCAGGCCAGTGCTGCCCACGTAGCCTATGGTTTGCCCCTGCTTTACGCGTGTGCCCGGGCGCATGCCCTTCGCGAACCTGGACATGTGCAGGTACTGTGTAGTATAGGTTTTGTTGTGCTTGATCTTTACATAATAGCCATTGCCGCGGGTGTACTTTGCCTCCAGCACCACGCCATCGCCAACCGTACGAATGGGGGTGCCGGTGCGTGCTGCGAAGTCGGTGCCCAGGTGTGGCTTGTAACGCTTTTGCACCGGGTGAAAACGGTTTTTAGAGAAACGCGAACTCACACGGCTATACTCCAGCGGTTCCCGCAGAAAGGCTCTTTTCAGGCTTTTGCCATGCTGATCATAATACCCAGTACCCTTGCCCTGGCTAAACCCGATGGCATAAATCTCTTCACCTTCGTGCTCAAAGTAAGCTGACTTTATAGTTCCGTAGCCAATGGTTTTGCCATTTACCACATGCTCGTCGTAAATCAGTTTGAATTTATCGCCGGGCTGGATGCGGTTCAGATCCAGGCGCCAGGCGTAAATGTCAGCGAAGTGGTTTACGAGTTGTGCTGAACCGCCGGCTTCTATCAGCGCATCAAATAATGAGTTGTGGATGATGCCGGCAATGGCGTGCTCTACGGTGTCTACTTTGCGTTTTTCCAGCGTTACGTTTAGCTCGCCGCGCAGGTCGTAGATCACATATTCGGTTTCGCTGGGCTCGTAAATAAAATACCGGGCTGTTTTGCCGGAGTCGGGCTGGTGCAGGATGGTGTAGGGGCGGTTGGCGCTGATGCGGCGCACGTTAAATACCTCCTTTGATTTTTTTGCCAGTTCCGAAATGGTGAGCAGCGAAATATTATAGTTGTCGAGGATTTCGGAAAGGTTTTCGCCGCGCTTTACAGTAGCTTCTACTATTTCTAAGGAATCGGTTTTGATACCATAAACAATCGGTGCAGCGGCCTTCTTAACTGATTTGGTAGCTGGCTCGGCAAGAGGAGCGGGGCGGCTCTGGGCACTGGCTTTCTCGAAGGTCAGGTTGTGCACTACCGAGAAAAATACCAGCAGGGATATAGCTATAATGGCAGCTATTCCGGTACTACGCTTAAACATTACTCAATGGCTAAAATTGAAAGATCGTCGCGAAAATATGGCGAAAGCAATAGAAATAAAAATGATCTGTAACACAATAAGCAGATTATAAATATGTTGCAATCGTTTTGCCGGATATGTCAATATAATTGTTGGCTAATGAATGGCTAAATTGTTTAATTGTTAAATGGTTTAATTGTTGAAGGTTAGCTATCTATTCGCTTTGTCTTTAAGACTAATAACGGATAACGAATAACCAACAACTATAGCTTGCGTGAGGGATGGAGCGGTTGTTTGAGCTCCTATAGTTTGGCATAAACTATAGAGCGAGCCGCGAGAGCCCGACGGCCTGCCGGCACGCCCAAAGCCTTTTACTTTGACAAAGGAAATTTTTGATGAAGGACAAGAGACCTGTAGTTACTCCTTTATGGTTTCTGAACTATAGCTGAACTCTTTTGACCTAGTGCTATTAGCAACAACTATAGTTTGTGCAAAAACCGGCAGAGGTTTGTGGTGTCTGTGGTCCTTTGTCAAAATTTTCTTTTGTCCTTCAACTTTCTTCGGAAATCCTGCCTGCATTATTGCATTAAAAAATCTTTTATAACTTTGATGCATATGAAAGCATTAGAAGGAAAAGTAGCTCTGGTAACCGGGGCATCAAAAGGAATAGGACGTGCCATTGCACAAAAGTTTGTGGAACAGGGCGCGCAGGTAGCATTTACCTACTTATCGAGTGTTGAAAAAGGACAGCAACTGGAGCAGGAACTGAGCGCCAACGGTGGCAAGGCAAAAGGCTACCGCTCGGATGCATCGGACCTGGCGCAGGCGGATAAACTGGTGGAAGATGTGATCGCTGACTTCGGCAAGATCGATATTCTGGTGAACAACGCCGGTATTACACGCGACGGACTACTGATGCGCATGAGCGAGGAGCAGTGGGATGCCGTGATCAACACCAACCTGAAATCTATTTTTAACCTGACCAAAGGCGCTACCAAGCACATGATGCGTGCTAAATCGGGTTCTATCATCAACATTACATCGGTTGTAGGTATAAAAGGCAATGCGGGCCAGGCAAACTATGCGGCTTCTAAGGCAGGCAGCATCGGTTTTACCAAGTCGGTTGCGCTGGAGTTGGGCTCGCGTAACATCCGTTGCAACGCCATTGCCCCTGGCTTTATCGAAACTGAAATGACTGGCGAGCTGGACCAGAAGGTGGTAGACGAGTGGAGAAAGGCTATTCCGTTGAAGCGTGGCGGTACCACGGAAGATGTGGCAAACTGCGCTGTTTTCCTGGCATCAGACCAGTCATCTTACATCACCGGCCAGGTGCTGCAGGTTGACGGCGGCATGCTGACCTAAGAATTATGAATGATGAATTACGAATTAATTTCTGATTCGTAAAACTATAGAAAAGACCAATGTTGCGGCGTTATCGTTAGCAGCATTGGTCTTTTTGTTCTATATTGAGTTGGAATTATCTATCAGCTCCATTACCCTGCACGTACTTATGAAGGCCCAAACTTATACTGATCACCCCAAGCTCAGTGTTTTCTTTAAATTGATAGGTTTTAATGTAATATTGGTGCTGCTTCCGGGGGTAGTTTGTTACCTCATCTTTGATTTTGGTTCACCGGTAAAAGATTACCTGAAGTCGTTAGGGTTTTTTATTTGTGTATATCCTGTAATAAATGCTTTGATTGGAGCCTATAGTGCTAGGAAACAAACCTTCACTATATCAGCTATAGATGATCCGGCGCTGGTAGCAGGCTGGGTGGTTGCATTGCTGCAAAAGAACGACATGCGTATAGTAGCAGAGGGCCAAAACCAAACTGCGTTGGAGCCCACGAACCGTTATCTCAGATGGTTTGGTAAATGGTTTGGCCCCGGTCTTACAACTGTAAACTATAACGAGCGAGC
>DATBUF010000576.1:0-5538 GCA_036516435.1 Pontibacter sp. | reverse complement strand
TGGTAGGCCGCGGCTGCCCGCGACAGGAGCGCTGGGTAGCACAACACCTTGGTAAAGTAAACGCCGCCATGCTGGCTGTTGGCGCAGCTTTCGATTTTCATGCCGGTACACAGAAACAGGCACCTGCCTGGATGCAGAACAACGGCCTCGAGTGGTTCTTCCGGCTAACGCAGGAACCCGGACGCTTATGGAAGCGCTATCTCACCACCAATACCTACTTCATCTATTTATACTTCATGCACAGGCTGTTTGTCAATCATAACCGCCCCTGAACCTGAATCAGTTAACCCTCTAAGCGTAAGAATATGAAAATAGCCCTGATAACAGGCTCCGCTGGCTTAATCGGCAGCGAGGCCGTTAGTTTCTTTGCCGATAAGTTTGACATAGTTGTGGGAGTTGATAACAACCTCCGGCAATACTTCTTCGGTGAAGACGGATCAACAGAATGGAACAAACAGCGCCTGCAGGAGCAGTTTACCAACTACCTTCACTATAACATCGACATTCGTGATGCTGATGCACTGGATAAGCTCTTTGCCGAATATGCCTCTGACATAAAACTTGTACTGCACACGGCTGCACAACCCAGCCACGACTGGGCCGCCAGCGAACCCTTCACTGACTTCTCGGTGAATGCCACCGGCACCCTGAACATGCTGGAAATGACACGCAAGCATGCCCCCGAAGCCGTTTTCATCTTTACATCAACCAACAAAGTTTACGGCGATACCCCCAACCACCTGCCACTGGTAGAGCTGGAAGACAGGTGGGAAATCGAAGCGTCTCACCCGTACTTTAAGAACGGGATTGACGAGAAGATGAGCATCGACCATTGCAAGCACTCTGTTTTTGGTGCGTCTAAAGTGGCAGCCGACATTATGGTGCAGGAATACGGCCAGTACTTCGGTATGAAAACAGGTGTGTTCCGGGGAGGATGCCTGACCGGCCCTAACCACTCGGGTGCCAAGCTGCACGGCTTCCTGAGTTACCTGATCAAGTGTGCTATAAAGGGGGATCATTACACCATTTTCGGGTACGGCGGCAAGCAGGTACGCGATCACATACACAGCTACGACCTGGTAAATATGTTCTGGCACTTCTACCAGAACCCAAGAAGCGGCGAGGTGTACAATGCCGGTGGCAGCCGCCACTCCAGCTGCTCTATGAAGGAGGCCATCAAGATCTGTGAAAATATTACAGGCAAAAAAATGCACTACTCCTACACAGAGGCAAACCGCATCGGAGATCATATCTGGTGGATCAGCGACATGAGCAAGTTTAAGCAGCACTACCCGGACTGGAACTGGAAGTACTCTATAGAAGATATTATCAACCAGATATTTGAGGCGCAGCAGGAACGGCAAGTTGTGCTCATCTAAGCCCCTGTTAACATTACCAACTATAGTTTGACTCCTCTCCGAAAGCAGCCATACTACAGGAACAGCAATCTATAGTTGACCTGCCACCATAACCGGAAACAGCCTGCTCACTTACCATGTGACGCAGGCTGTTTTACGTTAGCTGGTTTACCAGGAAGATTAAACTATAGCATCTGAAAGTCTCTTGCACCAGCAGCAAACCCCTTCTGAGAGCAGGGCTGTTTCCTTCTTTATTTTGTCATCCTGAAAGGATCTTGTGGGCTCGTAGCTCAGCTTAACCTCCGGGGCAGGGGTCCTCTTTCTTCACCAGGATTCTTAACAGCATGACAGCAGGTGTTGGACCTGTTTTCTTGAAATGAAACGCCCCTGCTCTCGAGAAGGACAGATCAACCTTATACTCACTTCCTAACTCTTCACCACAAGCTGGCGCGGGTTTGTAGCCTGTCTTTTACAGTGCCGGATTTGCAGTCGGGCTGGGCCAAGGGTTCAACTATAGCAGGGAATGAGCAAGAACGCTGCACGCTCAGGTACATAAAGGTCAATCCTGTAAATTCGTAAATCCTGCAAATCCTGGTTCAGACACCCCTACTCCACTTTACCTCCGGAAACACCACCTCCAGCTGCCTTTTAATTACTCTATAGTTGCCTTTCCAGAAACTTGCCAAATCCGATACGTTGGTAATCGGTTTCAAATCAGGCGTAAGCAATGCCAGCTCCACGGTCATTTCGCCATCATCTACTTTCGGGCTTTCTTCCCAATTCAGCACATCCTGCAGGCGTATCTCCAGCCTGGGCTGTGCGCCATCGGGTTTGTATTCCAGTTCTATAGTTGAACCATCCGGCAAAGCTATAGTTGCAGGAGCCAGTTCGGCCAGCCTTGCACGTTGCTCTCCGCTGAGGTATTTCTTCTCCAGTATCGGCAGCAGCTCCAGCTCCATCAGCTCGTCGGGGTGCTCGATGTCGAAGAGGTAGGGTTTCAGCCAGTCCCAGTTGGTGATGAGCAGGGTGCTGGTGCTGACGTCGGGCCAGAACTCGGAGGGGCGCCATTTGCGGAGACTCATCACGCGGTTTTGCCATTGGGTGAGCTCGTGGTTGAAGTCCAGCAGGTGCTCACCTTCTGCTTTGATGGCCTCGGACATGGCAGGTACGCGGTGCTTCTCGTCGGGCGGTGGCAGCGGCTTGCTTTGCAGCACGATGCTGCCGATGCGGGTGTCCATAGAGGCGGTGAGTTCGCCGTCGTTCACGTCCCAGTGGTAGACTTCCTGCTGCTTGAGCAGCGGGGCCAGGTCGCGGGGGTTGAGTGGCGAGGCCAGGAAAATGCGGCCCGGGTTGTCGCCGGTGCCGGCGTGCAGGTGCGCGATGGCCAGCCAGGGCTCTTGCGCCAAATCATCTCTATGACCAGCAGAGGCATACTGCCCGCTGGCCAGCTGGAACTGGGCGTTGTTGCCGGGACGGGCGTAAGCGATGCGCTCGGGGTAGCAATGGGCCAGCAGTACACCCGTTTCATACTCGTCGAAGGTGCCGTTGTCGGGCTCCACCTCAAAGAGCTGGCGGTACGAACGGGCGATCTTCTCGATCTTGGCAAAGCGCTTGCCCTGCCCCTGCTCTTTTCTATACCTGCGGAGGGCTTCTACTCTTAAATTAATGTCGATGCCGGCGTTGCGGTCCAGCGGGTCGCGCTCTTCCAGTACCGCGGCAATATCGGAGGCTAGCGGCACCTGGCCGGTTTCCTCGGCTTTGAGCAGCATGTGCGCGATGCGCGGGTGGCAAGGCAGCCGGTGCATGTTCCGGCCGTGCTCCGTGATGCGGCCATGCTCCAGCGCCTGCAACTGGTGCAGCATGTCGGTGGCGTAGGCCAGGGCAGCGCGCGGCGGCGGGTTCAGCCAGGTAAGGCCACGGATGTCGGTAATGCCCCACTGCGCCATGTCCAGCACCAGCGAGGACAGGTCGGCTTCCATGATCTCGGGGGTGCGGTGCGGGGCCATGCGCTCCTGCGTGGTCTTGCTCCACATGCGGTAAGCGGTGCCGGGACCCAGGCGTCCGGCGCGACCGGCACGCTGGTCGGCGGCGTCTTTGGAGATGCGTACCGTTTCGAGGCGCGACAAACCGGACTTCGGATCGAAGCGGGAGGTTTTGCCGAAGCCCGTATCCACCACCACCGAAATGCCCTCGATGGTTAAGCTGGTCTCGGCGATGCTGGTGGCCAGCACCACTTTGCGCCTGCCCTGGCGGTCGGGCATGATAGCGGCGTACTGCTTGCCGAAGGGCAGCATGCCGAACAGCGGGTGTATCTGCACGCCGCGCAGCTGCTTGCGCAGTATGATCTCTACTTTCCGGATGTCGTTTTCGCCGGGCAGGAACACGAGGATATCGCCTTCCTGCTCCTTGGCGGCCTGCTGCACTACTTTGGCCGTCATTTCGGGCAGCATGCGGTCGTCGGCGTCGCCGGTATAGATGGTGTTGATAGGGTATTGCCGCCCCATGCTTTGCGCCACCGGGGCCTTGAGCAGGCTCGTGAGCTGGGGCATGTCCAGGGTGGCCGACATCACCATAATGCGCAGGTCCGGGCGAAGCGCCTGCTGCGCCTCCCGGCTCAGGGCCATGGCCACATCGGCGTGGATGCTGCGCTCATGAAACTCGTCGAAAATCACGATGCCGATGCCTGTCAGCGAGCGGTCGCTGTGGATCATGCGGGTAAGAATGCCTTCGGTCACGACCTCGATGCGGGTGGCAGCAGAGATGCGGTTCTCGAAACGGATGCGGTAACCGATGGTCTGGCCTACCTCCTCGCCCAGCAGCTGCGCCAGGCGCTCGGCAATGGTTTTGGCCGCCAGGCGCCGGGGCTCCAGCATCACGATCTTCTGGCCCTCGAGCCAGGCCTCGTCCAGCAAAGCCAGCGGCAGCAAAGTACTTTTACCGGCTCCGGGAGGAGCGTTTACGATCAGCGTGTTCTGCGCCGAAAGATGTTCTCTGACGGCAGGTATGATTTCCCGAACGGGTAAGTCTATGGTAAAGGGGTTGAAGGGCAAGGGGAAAAAAATAAGTATAAAAGCAAATGCTTAAAAGTTATCGTTACAAAGTAAAGTCATGTTCATCACATACTCCTCATATTTATCTCAAAATCCTTCAGTTCTATTTATAGTTGTCAAAATAATGTTAGGATATTTCTTGATAAGTATAATTATCTATAAAACTTTTCAGCTCATTGAATGCGCTTGCATATTTAGTCTTTCGTTCCGATTTAGAGTAAGGAATCATTTTATCATTTCCTAAATACCTTTGCAGAAGATCATCGAATATCACATCTTCTTCTTTATTAGATTTGAGATATTGACTTATAAAGTTGGTGACAATAACTTTTATTTTGGGATCTATATTATCGTTTGTGATATATTTATAGTTAAGAATTGGCCCCTCGTTATCTAAACCTACGGCATAGTCTTGAAATAGTAGAGTTATCCAATTGCCATGAACCTCATCTATATTACACAAATTCTTTAACATGGATGGAAGTCTCTTCAAATTAGGATCGAAGTAGTATTGATAGTCTTTATTTAGAAGAGTTATTCTTCTTGTAGTACAAAGTGCTTGTGCATATAGCTTATCGTAAGTATAATCATAAGGATAATGGTAATAATCGCTATTATCCTCTGCTTCTAAGTTTACTTCCGCTGTTGAGTATCTGTGCAGGAAGCTCTTAAACGTATCTATAGAAGAAGATGTATCCAAATGAAAAACAAAGCCAACATTATCTGGGGCTGTATTTATAGGTACATTGTACTGCTGAACCCATATCTCAACAATAGTATCAATTTTATTAGCTTTCAAACAGCTACTATTTAAAAAAGTATATCCCCTATTGGTAAATACTATCCTATTAATATTTTTCAAAAACCCTTTATGTGAGTAACGGGTTCTATCAAAAACTGCTGGATGATTATAAAAATCAAGGGCTTCTTCTGTTATTATTGATGGAAAACTTTCTAAAGAGCTTGTCAATGCATATGCTAAAAAGTCTTTATATATTTCTATTACTAACTCCTCCTGGAAGGGCAGTTCGTTAGTATCTATTGATTCCCTATCAAGTGACAAAGCAAGATTTTCGTTATAATCAAAAACTGATACGTTAGGCTCTTTATAAATGCTTGGGTACTTCTTC
>DATBUF010000575.1:0-3139 GCA_036516435.1 Pontibacter sp. | reverse complement strand
GTAGCACGTATCAGGTAGCACGACTTTTTCTTTATTTCGTTGCCTGTTGCTCGTTATTCGTTGATCGTTGCTTTATTTCGTTAATCGTTGATCGTTATTCGTTGATCGCGACTTTTGTTTCGCTTCGTTGTTTGTGCCGTGCGGTACAATTTTCAGCTGAACAAACTATCTGAAGTATAGCTTCACCACAGCAGGAACGCACTATCATTACCTGGTAGTCGTGCTACCTGATACGAGCTACGTGCTACGATCAACGGGCAACGCATAACGATCAACAAAACTATGCTTGCATTCGTGGCTGATTGGAGCTCAGGCTGGCTTTGAGTTGGGCCATCAGGTCTTTGGTTTTGGTCGGGATGGCTTCTGTCTTCTTAGCGGCCGGTTTCTTTTTGCCTTTCGCCTTTGCCTCAATGGTTTTTATCAGCTTCTCGGTGTAAGTATCGTGGTAGTCGCGGATGTCGAAGTCAGTGGTGAACTGGTTGATGAGCTCTACCGCCATGTCGAGTTGCGCGCCGCCGATGTCTACTTTGTGTGGCAGGTCCAGGTCATCAGCCTTGTTCACTTCCTCTACAAAGCGCAGCTTCTGCAGCACCAGCGCATCGCCTAACGGACGAACTACAGCCAGGTCTTCTTTGCCGCGCATCACCACGGTGGCTATGCCTACTTTGCCCGCTTTGCGCATGGCGTCGCGCAGCAAACTATAGCCGGTCTTGTTTCCTTTTTCGGGTGTCAGGTAGTAGGGCTTTTTAAAGTATAGTTCGTCTATCTCCTCTTCGTCTACAAAAGAGTCGAGCTTGATAAGCGGGTTCTTTTCTTCTTCGGCGCGCTCCAGTTCCTCATCGGTCAGCTCCACATACTTACCTTCGTACTTGTAGGCTTTCACTATCTCGCTGTACGGTACTTCTTCGCCGGTTTTCTCATTCACGCGTTTGTTGCGCACGCGGGCATGGTTGCGCCGGTCTATCAGGTCAAAGTCCAGGCGCCGCTCTTTGGTGGCGCTGTACATTTTAACCGGGATGTTGATCAAGCCAAACCCCAGCGATCCTTTCCAGATTGTTCTCATAGTTGCGGATTTATAGTTAGCTGCGCGTATCAATATTTTTACCCAGATCTTCCACTTGCTTCATAAAGGCCTGCACGGCTGTGTCGGAGTACGTGCCATAAGCATCCGAGATGGTGCCTTTGGCGCCGGTGCTGGTTTCGATCACATAAAGTATCGCCATGTCGTCGGGGTTGCTCTCGCCCTCGAAGCGGTAAAAGTTCACGATCTGCACCTGGTCCGGGGTAAACTTCAGCTTGCCATCCAGCGAGTGCAGCAGGTTGTCTTCGCCTACCGTAAAATCAGTCTTGTAGCCTTGTTTGCGTACATCAGTCAGTATTTTGACGAGCGTTGTGAGTTCTTGTTTATCTTCCATCGTTATCGTTTTATCAGGTTGTACAGACTTAAACGGGGGAAGCAACTATAAGTATAGATCTGCCGCACCGGGGCCGGATTATAGTTGCCTTTTGCTGCTACCCTCAAGCTGATTTTGCGTACTTTCGCGCTTTCCGCGTATGCAGTTTATAGTTGCTAAAATCCCGCGTTACTCATGCAGAATTTCTTTGAGCTGAAACAGAACAAGACCACTACCCAGACCGAGATCATTGCCGGCATCTCTTCGTTTCTGGCTACTTCCTATATTATAGTAGTGAACCCAAGCATCCTGAGTCAGGCGGGCCTCCCCTTTTCGGGAGTGCTTACGGCAACGGTGCTGGTGTGTTTTTTTAGCAGCGTAATGATGGGCCTGTATGCCCGCAACCCGATACTGGTAGCGCCGGGCATGGGCCTGAATGCCTTCTTTACTTACTCCGCCGTGATCGGGATGCAGGTACCGTGGCAGGTGGCGCTGGGGGCGGTATTCTGGTCGGGCATCGTTTTCCTGCTGCTTTCGGCCTTCAACATCCGCACACACATTGTAAAAGCTATTCCCAAACCGCTGCGCTATGCCATTGCAGCCGGAATAGGGTTGTTTATTACCCTCATCGGGCTGGCGAATGCCAAATTCATTGTGCAGGCGCCGGCAACTATAGTAGGTGTAAACGAGCTAAGCCCGGTTATCCTTACTTTTCTGGCAGGACTGCTGCTTACGGCCGTATTGATTGTAAAAGATGTGAAGGGTGGCATCCTGATCGGGATTGTGTTTACCACGCTGCTGGCTTACCCGTTAGGCCGCTGGTGGGGCACCGAGACTATTGTGAACTGGCAGGGCGTTTTCTCGGCTCCGGATTTCAGTTTGCTCCTGGAGCTGGATTTTGTGAACTCGCTGCAGTTTGCGGTGTGGCCCGTTATTTTCGCTTTCGTGTTTACCGACCTGTTCGATAGCCTGTCAACTATAGTTGGCCTGGCCGAGGCATCGAATATGGTAGACGAGCATGGAGAGCCGCTGAACATTAAAAAGTCGCTGCTCGTGGATGCTGTGGCTACCACTATTTCGGGATTGCTGGGCTCCAGCCCTGCCACGGCTTACGTGGAATCGGCGGTTGGTATCGAGGCGGGTGGCAGAACCGGGCTAACGGCTATAGTGGCGGGTTTGCTGTTCCTGCCCTTCCTGTTCCTGGCGCCGTTGCTCTCGGTGGTACCGGCCATTGCCACAGCTCCTGCGCTGGTGCTGGTGGGTGCCTTCATGATCCGGCCCGTAGTAAAAGTAAACTGGATGCAGCTGGACGATGCCATTCCGGCTTTCCTGGCGATGGTGCTTATTCCGTTTACCTATTCCATCACGCAGGGCATTATCTGGGGCTTCCTGAGCTATACCTTGCTGAAAGTGGTAAGTGGCAAGCACAAACAGATCTCTCCTGCCCTCTGGATCATCGACATCTTCTGCATCCTGGCGTTGGTGCTGGAATAGCGGGCTATAGTTGGCTGATAAAGGCCTGCATGCGCGCGTAGTGCGAGCCTTTCCAGTACACGCGGTGGCAGCATTGGCATTGATAAAATTCGTGAAAGTATAGTCGTGTTTTGGGTGGAAGCTGCTCCTGCACCTGCTCTTTTGCTACTAACTCCAGCCTGCCATTGCAAACCATGCACCGCGTAAACAGCCGGATCTCCGGGCGCAGGTTGTAGTAGCGGATCACTTCGTGTAGCTGCTCTTCCGGCTGC
>DATBUF010000574.1:0-2496 GCA_036516435.1 Pontibacter sp. | reverse complement strand
TGTGGAGCAGAGCGTAAAAATATGCCCGCTGCGGCGCCTAATCATCTCTTTTACAAAAGCCTTGGAAATATAGTAGGCGCTGTACAGGTTGGTGTTGATCATGAACGGAAGCGCAGTATCCTCCTCCTCGCTGATCTTGCCAGGTATAAACAGGCCGCTGTTGTTTACAACCACATCCACCTGTACTTTCAGGTTCTGTACAAATTGTATAAAGGCTTCGATTGATTTAACATCGCTCAGGTCGGCCTCCTGGTACAGCACTTTTGAGAAAGTATACGCCTGCTCTATCTCCAGCTTCAACTTTTGCAGGTCATTTTCGTTTCGAGAGCAGGTGATGATGTGGAACCCTTCTTTTGCAAATAGTTCTACAACCGCTCTTCCAATACCTTTCGTGCCACCTGTTACCAGAATATATCGTTGCATGTGGTATATGTTAATTTTTATATGTTTTGCAATTTAAAGCGTAAGATAGGCATTAATAGCCTATTTTTGACCTAAACTTAGTTAAACTCGACTCAAAGAGAACGAACAATCCTATGCTGAAGCATTTCGGAAACTATATTTTATTCCTGACCAGCCTTGTAACCCGGAGCGAGTCGCCGCGCATCCTCTTTAGCCGAACTATAGACGAAGCTATCCTGATCGGTATAAACTCCGTTTTTATAGTTGCTATTGTGGCTACTTTTATTGGGGCTGTAACCTGCGTGCAGGTGTCGTATAACCTTACGAACGCACTTATACCACGTTCTACCATCGGGTTTATGGTGCGCGAGATGACCATCCTGGAACTTGCCCCCACTATAACCTCTATTGTGCTGGCCGGCAAAGTAGGCTCCAACATTGCAGGCGGGCTCGGCACCATGCAAATAACCGAACAGGTAGATGCCCTGGAGGTAATGGGCATAAATTCAGCAAACTACCTGGTACTGCCTAAAATACTGGCAGCACTCTTCGTGTTCCCGATGCTGGTGATACTTGCCATGTTCCTGTCTATTGGGGGCGGCTATGTGGCCGGCACTCTAACCAATGCCTTAACGGCACAAGAGTACATCACAGGTATCCGGGATGCCTTTATTCCTTACAACGTGGTGTTTGCCCTTATAAAGTCGGTGGTTTTTGCATTCCTGATTTCCTCCCTTTCTTCGTACAGGGGTTATAACACATCAGGCGGGGCTCTGGAGGTGGGTGCAGCCGGCACTACGGCTGTAACAAACAGCGTAATTGCCGTGCTGATTGCCGATTATGTTTGCGCAGAGCTGTTGCTGTAGTTTATACTTATATGATAGAAATCCATAACATACATAAAACCTTTGGTGATAGAAAGGTGCTGGATGGCGTAAGCGGCGTTTTTGAAACGGGCAAGACCAACCTGCTCCTGGGTGCCAGCGGTACCGGTAAAAGCGTGCTCCTGAAATGCATTGTGGGGCTCGTAAAACCTGACATCGGCAGCGTGACGTTCGATGGTACCTACTTCACCAACAACAAGCTCGATATCCGCCAGGAGATCCGCCGTAAAATAGGCATGCTGTTCCAGGGTTCTGCCCTCTTCGACTCCATGAATGTGCAGGAAAACGTAGAGTTTCCGCTGAAGATGCTGACCGACATGAGCAAAAGCGACCGCATGGACCGGGTAAACTTCTGCCTGAAACGAGTGGGTCTGGAAGGCTCCAACAAGAAAATGCCTTCGGAGCTGAGTGGCGGTATGAAGAAGCGCGTTGGTATTGCGCGTGCCATTGCTCCTAACTGTACGTACCTTTTCTGCGACGAACCCAACTCCGGCCTCGACCCGCTTACAGCCATTAAGATTGATGAACTGATAAAGGAGATTACCGAGGAGTACAATATTACCACCATTGTTGTAACCCACGACATGAACTCGGTAATAGAGATCGGTGACAAGATCATGTTCCTGTATGAGGGCAAAAAACTATGGGAAGGCACCAGCAGCGACATTATGGACACCAATGTAAGGGAGCTGAACAACTTTATTTTTGCCAACCGCCTGATGCGCGATGCAAAAAAAGTAGAAGAGGAAGAAAACCGCGAAGAGAAAGAAGCATAGTTAACTATAGCCTCCAAGATCATCAGGATTGGGCTTTACTATTGGTGCTGATCATTGTTCATGCTGGCTATAGTTGAGGCTAAAGCGCTATAGTTGCTGATTAACCCACCCCTGCCCCTCCCGAGAGGGGAATTGCCGCTATTGCTATAGTTGGGCTATAGTTTTATAGTTACAGCCTGTGAACGGACAGGTCGCGACCTGTCCCTACGGATCTACAACCACGAGCAAAGCTATGCAACTATAGCTTCTCCAACTATAGACAAGCAGCTACTATCGGGATGATCACAGTCTTTGGGTTGAGCGCCTTTGACTTGTTGCGGTGGCGCAGCCAATCCGACGTAGGAGGATAGCAAGAAGGCAGCAGCGCGATGCCCGAAGACGGGGCCTCCCGGCCCAGGAGGGAGCCAAGTTAACTATAGAACAAAGGACATGTA
>DATBUF010000573.1:0-3289 GCA_036516435.1 Pontibacter sp. | reverse complement strand
TACTTCCAGGCCACCCGAAACGGCAATGCAACCCGAAAGCGCCAGCAGGCGGCAAAGGTCCGGCGTAAAGGTTTTTTCGAAACGGATGTTGCCCCACCAGCTTATTTTCACGCCGCGGTTCAGGAGTTCAATGGCCAGGTCGCGCAAAGCCAGCGGCGGGGCGGCTTCGTCTACAAAATGAAAGCCGGTTTGCCCGGTTTGCGCAATTATTTGTTCGATCCGATCCACCAGCAAAGTTGCGGGAGCAGTTTCGTAGCGGGCAATGTAATCTAAAGTGATGTCGCAGAATGAGCAGCGTTTCCAGTAGCAGCCGTGCGCCACGGTCAGTTTATTCCAGCGACCATCACTCCAGAGGCGGTGCATCGGGTTCACCACATCAATTACCGATAAATAATCTTTTATTGGTAGTCCGCTATAGTCTGGTGTGCCCACTTCGGTGTGCGGCACATCCGGGTCAGTGCAGTTGTTGATGTATTGAACTTCGCCCTCCCGGAGCAGAAAGGTACGCTGCAGGTTGGCTGCTTCGCGTTTGCCTTGCAGGTGCTCGAGCAGTTTCAGCCACGGGCCTTCACCATCATCCAGCGTTACAAAATCAATGTACTTGAACAGGCGCGGCTCTTTTAAACTACGGAGCTCAGTGTTGGGGTAGCCACCACCCATGGCTGTGGTTATAGTTGGGTAATTTTGTTTGATGTATTGTGCTAACCTTAGGCCGCCGTACAAATTGCCTGGGAACGGAATGGAGAAACCAACTATAGTTGGCTGTACTTGCTGTAAGTGCTCTTCCAGAATCTCCAGCAGAAACTGATCCACCAGGTTCGGCTTCTGCTGCAGCTCTTCTTCCAGCGGGCCAAACGACGTGGCTGACATGGCTAACTTTTCGGCGTAGCGGCTGAAAGCAAAATAGGGGCAAACCGTTTCTTTGATCAGGTCGCCGAGGTCTTCCAGGTATAAAGTAGCCAGGTAACGCGCCCTGTCGGTAATACCCATGCTTCCGAAAGCATATTCCAGGTCTTCTACCTGATCGAAGCGCGAAGCTTCGGGCAGGTAGCGGCTGAAACTGATCTGCTGGGCCAGGGTCAGGTCTTTGTTTTGCAGAAAGCGGATAACCGGCTCCACGGTATTCAGGTACTCCCGCTTCAGCTTCAGAATCCGGAAACTGTTATCCGATAGCTCATAATCTCCGGCCTCAATGGCGGCAAACATCTTTTTTAAGCCAGTTTTGGAAAACATGCGCAGCACCAGCTCAATACCCAAGTCGGCCTGTGCCACGTGGTAGCCCTGCCCCCGCAGGAAACCGGTTAAGTAAGCCGTGGCAGGATAAGGTGTGTTTAGCTGGGTAAGCGGAGGCGTAATGAGCAGTATAGTTGGCGCTGTTTCCAAAGTACAGAAGTTAAAGTATAAACCCGGACTGCAAAAGTACAGATTTTATAGCACAGTGCTTCTGCAACAGCTAACAGGAGGCGGTGGGTTCAGAAGTGGGAGCGAAAAGGAAACTATAGTTACCGCCCGGCTGCTTTATTTACAGCATAATGTATAGCAGGCACAATACCCAGCACGGTTACCGCAATCATAAAGAAGAACACAAAAAAGGAGCGGAGCCAGCGCAGCAGGAAATCAGATGGAATGCCAAACGTATACAGCTCCAGCGCTGACGCCAACAACAGGCTGATAATTATGATCACCAGCAGTTTGTTACGGAGTTTGGCTGAAATAAGCGCTTTCTTCATGGTTTGTAGAACTATAGCACAAAGGTACAACCTGCAACTATAGTTGGGCAACTTATGAGTGGCCTTTTTGAGCTTCTTCGTCTTCGCGCTGCTGGCTGCTGGTTTTGTCTGTACCTGCCTTAGCCTGCGGCGGTGCGGTGTTGTGCTGCGTTTTTACTTTATCTGCATCCGATGAGTCGTCTTTGCTGGTTTCTTTGCGTGGGTCTACAGGGCGGTTCTGTTTCATAGCTGTAAAGTTATAGTTTAGTGTATGATACGTTTAAGTGCTGCTGGTGGCTGCTGTTCAACTATAAATTCGCTGGGGTCGTACATGTAGGTACCTGCCGGAGGAAAGGTGGGCGTATGTTTAACAGGAATTTTAGCGATATGAATACAACACAGATAAAAGCATTTGCACTGGCGGCTCTCTTTGGCGGAGCTGTAACGCTGAGTGGCTGCAATACCGGTACCGACCCGGGCGACACCAACACAGAGCGTGGCGATATTGTGGAAGAAGGATCAGGAAACCAGGGGTATACATCAGAGGAGTACCCCGCGGACAGCGATACAGCGAACCTGGAGAAATACTATGACCATGCTGACCATGAGAACCACGGCGACAACAAAGCTGGTGCTGTGCATGCCGGTGATGGTAAAACAGAAGGCAGAAAGCGGGGTGAGAGCGGGAATCAGTAACAGGGTTTAAGAATTTACTAAAAGGGAGTATAGGGTTGCTTATACTCCCTTTTGTTTTTCTGGTCTATAGTTTCTGATTTGGGTTATAGTTATTGATTATAGTTTTATAGTTGGCTATAGTTGCACCTTGCCACAGAGCTATAGTTCTATAGTTACTTGTATTCCTGGGAGCTCTACATGCCTATCGTTTTATAGTTAGCTGGGCTCCCTCCTGGGCCGGGAGGCCCCGTCTTCGGGCATCGCGCTGCTGCCTTCTTGCTCTCCTCCTGCGTCGGATTGCCTGCGGCACCGCAACAAGTCAAAGGCGCTCAACCCAAAGACTGACATCATCTCGATAGTAGCTGCTTAACTATAGATTACAACTATAAGCTTCGAGATTGCTCGTGGTTGTAGTTCCGTAGGGACAGGTCGCGACCTGTCCGCTCTTGGTCTATAACTATAAAACAATAACTATAAGCTATCTTGCTAAGGCTGCTGGCGCGGGTTTGCAACCCGTGTCTTATTATGATGTTGAGTTTGTAACTCAACTGGCCCGGAGGGCCAAACTACAGCCGGCCACAGTAAGAGGCTGTAACTATAGCACTATAGCAGCGGCCTGAGCAACGCGGACTAGGAAGTCCGCAGCAGGGAGGTTTCGGACACAGAGGTCCAAAACAGCACTTGCACTGTAACTATAAAGTGTTCGCCTCAACTATAGCGAGAGCCTAATCTTATTAATCCAGCTAATCATGCTCAATCACCGATCCAGATTACACTACAGCGCTATACAGCTTCTCGCCGGGTAATACCCCAATTTACAATCTACCGTAAGTAGAAACTCTTCATCCATAACTATAAAACTATGCTTGGGAGGTTCTTTAAATTTTACATGTTAAGCAAGCTGC
>DATBUF010000572.1:0-3373 GCA_036516435.1 Pontibacter sp. | reverse complement strand
TAAACGATGCGGACTTTAGACTCTGGAACCAGTACGGCATCCGGGCGTGGCCCACCATTGTGCTGATAGACCCGCACGGGAAAGTAGTAGGGCAACATGCCGGAGAGGGTGTATACGATACTGTGCAACCTTACATTCAGCGGCTGAAGGACGAGTTTAAAGATGAACTGAACTATGAGCCCCTAAGTTTCCACGTGGAGCATCACGAAAGTTCTGCCTTGTACTTCCCTTCCAAGCTCATCAGTGATGACAAAGGCAAAATCTGGCTTTCAGACAGTGGCCATAACCGCATCCTGAAACTAGACCAGCAGGGGCAGATACTTGAAACGATAGGCAGCGGCAGGCAGGGCTTTGAGGACGGCACCTACACCGACGCCAGCTTTTACGAGCCGCATGGGCTGGCACTGCTCGGCAACATCCTCTATGTAGCCGACACCAAAAACAATGCTATCCGAAAGGTGGATTTAGAAAGCAGGCTGGTAACCACAGTAGCAGGCACAGGCGAGCTGGAGTACTATTTCCTGGATGATAAACTGAACGAGCCCGTTAACCCGAACAGCCCCTGGGACCTGCTGACCTACGGGCAGAACATGTTTATTGCCAGTGCAGGCAACCACCAGCTATTGCGCATGGACCTGGAAACAGAGAAAGTATACCGCTTTGCCGGGTCCGGGCGTGAGGCACTTACCGACGGTCCTCTGTTGGAAGCTGCCTTTAACCAACCCAGCGGTCTAGCCATAAACGGGAATGTGCTGTATGTAGCCGATGCCGAGGCAAGCGCCATCCGTACTGTAAATACCCAAACCGGTATGGTGCTCACCCCGCTGGGCAGGGGCCTGTTCGATTTCGGGGATGTCGACGGGCACGTAGACGATGCGCTGCTACAGCACTGTGTGGGCATCGAGATCATCGACAGCGACGTGTACATTGCCGATACTTATAATGGCAAAATAAAGGTACTTGACCTGAGCCGCAACCGTGTAAGAACCCTGGTCAATGGCTTGCATGAACCCAACGATCTTATCTTTCTGCATGGGCAACTATGGGTAACCAGCACCAACAGCCACCAGTTATTTAAGGTTGACATCAGCACCGGCGAAAAGGAGCAAGTTGTTATACTGCAGGAACAGCTCGGCTAAACAAAAGGCATCCGGGTACAGCAAACTATAGTTCTGCCGGGGCGGCTGGTGGCATGCGCCTGTCATTTTGTGGCCCGGATTTGCTAACTTGGGGCCTGAACCCACATCACACGCATGGAACTCATCACCCCCGGCCTCAGCAACTTCGCTTATAGTACCATCATCACGCTGCTGGTTGTTTATTATGTCGGGGCGCTTGTATCCCTTATCCACCTGATTTTTAAGTCGGATTATACGCTAAATGCCCGGTTACTCTGGATGTTGGCACTTTGGCTGCTGCCTATAGTTGGACTAGTAGCTTACTGGGTATTCTGGAAGAGACGAACCAGAGCTTAAAGGGATTTAGCCGATTTTCAGGGATTCCCCCCTCAACTATAGGCAAAACTTTCCTCTGCCCACATGGATTTGCCACAAATTAGCATGCCGAACGTTTCGGGACAGGATAGTTAAAATAAACTCCTCTTAATTATAGTTAGCTTTTCCTGTGTTCAGATAAAAATCATACTCATCAGGAAAGTCCCTTTAATCACTGGTCTTACGCAGCACTTACTGATTTTTCGGAAGGGCTTATAGAAGGGCGCTGGTCGGTGTCGAACAGGAACTGGTTCAGTTTTACGCGCAGATCGGCAGATGACAGGTTACGGTATGCCTCGCCGTTGCGCACCAAAGCTATCTGGCCGGTCTCTTCCGAAACTACCAACACAATACTGTCCGTGATCTCGGTTAAGCCGATGGCGGCACGGTGGCGCAAACCCATGGAAGCCGGAATTTCCTGGTTCTCGGAAACTGGCAGGATGCAGCGCGCCGCCTTGATGCGGTTGTTGGCAATAATCACAGCGCCATCATGCAGCGGACTGTTCTTATTAAAGATCGACATCAGCAAGCGCTTTGAAATAACGGCATCAATCAAATCTCCCGACTCGGCATAGTATTTCAGCTCAGAGCTCTTGGCGAAAACGATGAGGGCACCTGTGTTTTTGGCAGCCAAAGATTTGGAGGCTTCTATAAAGGGGGTCAGGCTCAGCTTTTCGGAAGTATCGCGGCGCCACGGGAAACCCCAGAAACGGTCGTGGTTAAAGGCGGTGGTTTTACCAATGAGCAGCAGGAAACGGCGTATTTCGGGCTGGAACAGGATAATGGCGGCCAGAACACCCACGCCCATAAACTGACCCAGAATAATACTGAGCAACTCCATACCGGCGGCACGTACCACCAGGTACAGCAGGTAAATAGAGAGCAGGCCCAGGAAAATTTTAAGTGCCACGCTGCCGGTAAGCAGCTTGTAAAGTTGATACAGCAGCATCGTTACCAACAGGATGTCGATAATATCCAGCAGCTCGATCTCTAAAAACCCTATCGTGAATAAAAATATCAAAGTGTTGTCTTCTTGTAAAGTTCTACTGCCTGCCTGGTTTCTTTTACGTCGTGCACACGCAAAATAGTAGCGCCTTTCATTAAGGCAATGGTATTTACAACTATAGTTCCGGTCAGGGCATCGGTCTGGTGGATGCCCAGCGTTTTGTATACCATCGACTTACGCGACATGCCCGCCAGCACAGGTAACCCAAGTATACGAAAATCTTCCAGCCTGTTCAGCAATTCAAAATTATGTTCGGTAGTTTTTGCAAAGCCGAAGCCCGGATCTAAGATAATATCATGAACGCCAAGCCGGGTAAGTTTATTGACCTGCTGCTGCAGTTCGTCCAGCACTTCTATAGTTACATCGCTATAGTTAGCCATAGTTTGCATGGTTTGCGGGGTACCGCGCATGTGCATTAAAATATACGGAACCTGCAGCCGGGCTATAGTTTCAAACATGAGTGCATCTAACGTTCCGCCTGCCACATCGTTTACGATAGCCGCGCCAGCTTTTATAGTTGCTTCAGCCACATCGGCCCTGAACGTATCCACCGAAAGTACCACATCCGGAAACTCCCGAACTATAGCTTCGATGGCCGGAATCAACCGGTCCTGCTCTTCCTGCGATGAGATTTCTGCAGCACCGGGACGTGTGGAGTAACCGCCAATATCCAGCATGTCAGCTCCTTCTGAGAGCATTACACGGGCGCGTTCAACGGCTTCTTCGGTGGAGTTCAGGCGACTGCCGGGGTAAAAAGAATCGGGGGTAATGTTGAGAATGCCCATCACCAGCGGCGTGTCCAGAGAGAGGAGCTTTCCGCGGCAATTGAGTGTGGATTTTTTCTTAAAAAGCGTATCTTTCGAATCCAATGTAG